>CAZMXH010000080.1:0-10911 GCA_964570165.1 uncultured Actinomycetes bacterium | reverse complement strand
AATGAAGGGCATCGAGCACGGCTACGAGCTTCCGCCGGGTGCCGAGGACGACGTATGGGCGCTGACGGAGCTCGAGCGGTCGGCGCTCGGCATCGATCCGCTGCCCGCGTCGCTGGACGAGGCGATCTACGAGATGGAGCGTTCGGAGCTGGTGGCGGAGACGCTCGGCGAGCATGTCTTCGACTTCTTCCTGCGAAACAAGCGCGCCGAGTGGCACGACTTCCGGCGCCAGGTCACGTCGTACGAACGCGACACCATGCTTCCGGTGCTCTAGCCCCCACGTGCCGATCATGGGAGAGCCGTTCGAGCCCCGGCGCGTCGTGGTGATCGAGCACGATCCGGGCTGCCCGCTCGACCGGTTCGCCGACGGGCTGGGTGCCGCGCCGATTGCCCGCGTGCGCCCCCCCGCCGGCGACACGGTGCCGTCGACGGTAGATGGCGCGCTGGTGGTGCTCGGCGGCCCCATGTCGGCGTACGACGACGCGGTCGCGCCGTGGCTGCCGAGCGTCCGAGCGCTGCTGCGGGTCTGCGTGGCACAGCGCACACCGACGCTCGGAATCTGCCTCGGTGCCCAGTTACTCGCCGTCGCCACCGGGGGAGCGGTGGACGTGGGCGCTCCCGGCGGACGCGAGTCCGGAGTGATCGACGTCTGGTGGCGCCCGGAGGCGCGCCGAGATCCCCTGGTCGCGGGTCTGCCGGATCCCGCCGCCGGCCCGAGCATGCACGCCGACGCGGTCGTCGAGCTGCCACCCGGAGCGGTGTGGCTGGCATCCAGCGAGACCTACCCGTACCAGGCCTTCCGGGTCGGCGAGGCGGCCTGGGGAGTGCAGTTCCATCCCGAGGTGTCGGCAGCGACGTTCGCGGCGTGGGCCGACAAGTATCCCGAGGTGGACACCGGCGCGGTCACCGCTGAGTTCGAGTTCAGGGACTCCGCGATCATCGCCAGTGGCCGGGGTCTCGCCGAGCGCTTCCTTGCTCTCGCCGCAAGCTGAGGCGGAGTGCGCCGAGTCGGCTCCTGGATAGCAACGCCTGACCCGCTCCCGGGGGACCTGCCACAGCTGCGGGGTACTTAGGCCCTATCGAACGGGACGTGCGACCCTGCCGCCCGCCGCGCGAGCCTGCTGAGCTGATCATGGAAGGGTAATCGCACGGAAGGAGCAGGCTGATGTCCGCCATGAGCGCGAATCCGCCCCTCGTCGTCGGGATCGATGGCTCGGACGGTGCGCTGGTTGCCCTTGACTGGGCGGCGGCGGAAGCTGCCGCCAACGGCTGGCCGTTGCGTCTGGTGTACGTCTATGACGAGCACGCGTTGTTGCCCATGACCCCACCGGTGCCCAACGGTTCCAAGATCGGCGAGAAGCTGTTCGCCGAGGCGATGAAGCGTCTGGACGCCCGCGGCTACGCGGGACTGGACGTGTCCACGGCGGCTCGGCGCGGGGCGGCAAGCTGGGTGTTGCTGTTGGAGGAAGCGGCGAACTCCCGCGGCCTTGTGGTTGGCCGCGAGGGCGCCGGGCAGTTCGCCGAGCTGATCCTTGGTTCGACCGCACTCGCGTGCGCCACGCACGCCCGTGACGTCCCCGTGATCGTGGTGCCCGCGGGATGGGTTCCCACGGACCACCCCGAGCGGCTGATCGTGGTTGGCGCGGACGGCACGCAGCGATCCGCCGCGGCGGTCAAGTACGCGTTCGCCACCGCGTCGCGGTGGAAGGCGCGTCTCGTCGCCGTGTTCGCGGTCCGCAGAGCGGAGCCGGTGCTGATGCCGCCGCAGCCGGTTGACGCCAAGGGACGAGCCGAGGCGGAGCGCACGCTGGCCGGACAGCTGGCGCCGTCTCGAGCCGAGTATCCGGAGGTGGAGGTCGACGAGGTGGTTGAGTCCGGGCATCCCGCAGCGGTGCTCAAGGATCGGGCAGCCGATTCGGACCTGGTCGTGATCGGTGGCCGGGGCCACAGCCGGGTGACCGACATCCTGCTGGGCTCGATCGCTCGCGCGGTGCTGCACCACGTCGGCCGCCCTGTGGCCGTGGTGCCGGAGCAGGTGTCGATGACCTGATCCGAGACCGGAGGTTAAGCCAGGGACAGGAACAGCTTTTCCATCTGCGCCACGTCGAGGGTGTCGTCCTCATTATCGCCGTCCGCGGCGAGGCACTGCTGCATCCCGCTGGCGATGACGCGGAATCCGGCACGGTCGAGTGCCCTGGATACCGCCGCCATCTGCGTGACCACGTCAGCGCAGTCGCGGCCCTGTTCGATCATGCCGATGATGCCCCGGATCTGGCCCTCGGCGCGGCGCAGCCGGTTGATGACATCCTGAGCCGCCACTTCGTCGACCTGCATCGGGTTCCTCCTTGATTCCGAGCAAAGAATACACCCCGGGGTATAGACGGATGGTAGGCCGCAGCGGTCCATGAGGTTCGTCAGGAACTCGGAGCCGCCGGGCGCGCTAGCACAGCGGGTGGGGATGCCCCTGCCGCGGGGCCTCGGAATCCTCCCGCTATCCGCCCTGTCTTGAAACCGGCGCGGTGAAGACGGCGAGCTAGTGCCTGCCGCAGGACCAGACCGTCAGTCGCCAGAACAGCCTGCTCCCCCGGCGGCTAAGCCGGATCACGCCATCGGAGATGAGCCGTGCGACGTCGGCCGCGCGGGTGACGGCATCCGGCAACGGGAAGCTCCTGGTCGCCACCGGGCTCATGTCCTTGCCGAACACCCGGCGCGCGGCCCGGAGCACGGCCGGCTCGTCTTGCAGCGTCGCGGTCGGCAGGTATACCCGGCCCTTCGGCGCCACATGGTCCCCGATGCCTTCGAGCATCGCCGTTGGGAGCTCGGCGCCGGTGGGACCACCCCCGCGTCCGTCCGGGAACCAACCGGTCGCCTCGGCGATCGCATCGGGCACGCCGCTGATGTCGGCGATCAACACGTCGGCACGCACGTCGGGCACCGGCTCGAACAGCGAGCCACAGCGGAACTCGGTGACGTCTGCGAGCCCGAGGCGTTTGGCGTTCTCGGTGGCGCAGGCGACGGCCGCCGCCGAGACGTCGCAACCGATCACATGGCCCGCACCGAGCCGGGCGGCGACAAAGCTCAGCACGCCGGAGCCACACCCCGCGTCCAACACGGTGTCACCGGGGCGGACCTGGATGGCGTCACCCAGCACCCGGCTTGTGCTGCTCGGCGGGAACACGCCGGTGTCGATCTCAACGGTGAACGGACCACCAGCGCCCGTCCAGGTGTACGGCTCCGCTACGCTCATCCGAGGCACGTCCCTTCTTACTGACGGTTACAAGTACCCACGATCTCGGTTATGTACTCTTCCGGACGTGACCCCGGTGTCCTTGCCCGCTGGCCGCGGCGTGGGACGCGACCATCACGAGTGTGATAGTAGCCTGCCGCCGGCTCCGGGAGGAGGCGTCGTGGTCCACCACGCACTCGTCATGGCTGGATCGGTTGGCGCGCGAGCACGAATGCGGGCAGTTGCCGTCGGGTTCAGCGAGCCGTGAAGCCGCCGTCGATGTACAGCTCGGATCCCGTCACGAACGACGCGTCGTCGCTGGCCAGATAGGCCACGCCGGCGGCGACGTCCTCCGGGCGGCCGAGGCGCCCCAGCGGAGTCATGTCGATCATCATCTGCTCGTACGGGGTCCCCCGGGTGTCGTCCAGGATCGGGGTGTCGATGAAGCCCGGGTGTACGGAGTTCACTCGGATGCCCTTCTCGGCCCAGTGCAGCGCGACGTTCTTCGTCAGCGTGCGTACGGCCCCCTTGGCCGCGTGATACGCCGGCGAGGTGCCGAAGCCCCCGCTGGTGCCGAAGATCGAGCTGATGTTGACGACGGCGCCGTGCTCGGACTCGGCGAGCGCGGCCGCCGCGGCCTTCATGCCGAGAAAGACGCCGGTCTGGTCGATCCCGATGGTTCGCTCCCAGTCCTCCCTCGAGGTGTCCTCGATGGCTGCGAGGTCTCCCATCCCTGCGTTGTTGACCAGAATGTCGAGCCCGCCGAACTGGTCGACGGCGGCACCGACGGCCGCCTCCCAGTCCCGGTCGGATGTGACGTCCAGATGGGCGAACGAGGCCGTGCCGCCGGCGGCGACGATTCTCTTCGTGACCGCGTTCCCTGGCTCGTCGGCGACATCGGTCACCAGGACCGCGGCACCCTCATCGGCCAGTCGCTGGGCGATAGCAGCGCCGATGCCGCGTGCCGCACCCGTCACCAGGGCCACCCGTCCTTCGAGTCGTCGCATTGCCAGCGCTCCCTTGTCTTCGTTGGTTGCCTCAGCTCCCCAGCCTCGCTGGTCCAAGCGTCCGGTGGCGAGGGTCGTTCGTCCCTGCCCGCGTCCCGAAAGGCCCGGGTGACAGGCGGCGAGCGCACCCGTTGCCGGCGGTTCGCGCGCGCGGGTCCAAGGTCCCGCCTGCCCGGGTCGCTCGTCCCTGGGCCGGGACATGCGCTCCGGCCGACGATGGCATTGGTAGGCAGGCACGGACGTCGGGAGATGAAGCGGCCATGGGCGTACTGGTGGTCTACGAGTCGATGTTCGGCAATACCAGGGCCGTGGCCGCCGCTGTCGCGGACGGGTTGAGATCTCGGACGAGTGTCACGGTTGTCGAGGTCGGCACCGCTGCCCGCGAGGTACCTGCCGACGTCGAACTGGTTGTTGTTGCGAGGTCCTCGCACTGGAGACGGGGCGCGTCGGCGCTCGGTGACACGGTGGAACAACGATTGGGGCAACCCACCAGTAAGGAGTAGGACATGTCGAACATGGAAACCCACCCACCGGTGGTGGTCGGAGTCGACGGCTCGGAAGACGCTCTGCGCGCGCTCGACTGGGCAGCGGCCGAGGCGGCACGCCACGAGTGGCCGCTGCGACTGGTGCACGCGTACCAGGTGCCGATCGCGACACTGCCGGCCGTTGCGGTCAGCCTGCCGCCCCCGACGGAGGAGTCTCGCAAGATACTCGACGAGGCTCGGAGTCGTGTCGAGCGGGCCTACCCGGAACTGGCCGTGTCGACCGTCCAGCGGGAGGGTCCGGCGCCTCGCGTGCTGCTGGACGAGAGCAAGAACGCCCGGATGCTCGTCGTCGGTCGGGAGGGTCTCAGCGGGATCGCCGAGCTTGTGCTCGGGTCGGTATCGCTCGCGTGCGCCATGCATGCGCGGATTCCGGTTGCCGTGATCCCCGCCGCTTGGGTGAGTCCCGAGTCTCCGCACGGGCGCATCGTCGTCGGCGTGGACGGCTCGGAGAGGTGCGAGGCGGCGGTCCAGTACGCCTTCGAGACTGCTGCCGAGCACGACGCCGAACTGGTCGTCGTCTACGCCTGGTACCTCCCGACCCGTTGGCCGGAGGGCTGGCCGATCGGCGCCGAGATGCCGGAGATCGAGGCCGATCTCGAACGCGACCTGGTCGAGTACGTCGGCAAGTGGCGGGAGAAGTACCCGCAGGTGTCGGTGCGAACGGTCGGTGAGTTCAACCACCCGACAGTGGCGCTAGCGAGGCACGGCGCCGAGGCCGACATGGTGGTCATCGGCGGCCGCGGCCACGGGACCATCACGGGTGCCCTGCTCGGCTCGGTAGCGCGGGCGATCCTGCGCCACATGGACCGTCCGACCGTGGTCGTCCACCAGCCGTAGCACCCTGTCGGGCACCACCGCCAGGTGACTACGGTGATCCGCTAGCCAGCGCGGCGGCCTCCTCCCAGAGCTCACCGCGGATCCGTGGGTGCGCGGCACGCTCGATGAGTTCCGCCATCTGGTTGGCTTCCGGCCGGCCGAATATCTCGGCGGTCCCTTGTTCGGTGATCACCGCGGTGGGCTGGAAGGACGTCACAGGCTCGTCAACCATGGGCACGATCGTCGAGCAGTCGGCCTTCGGGTGCCACGACCGCAACGCGATGACGGCTTGACCGCCGCGGGAGTGCAGCGCTCCGACGATGAAGTCGGTCTGCCCACCGAAGCCGGAGTAGATGCGTCCGTTGACTCTGGATGCGTTGACCTGCCCGTACAGATCCACCTGCAGCGCGGAGTTGATGCTCACCATGAGGTCGTTCGCTCCGATCCGGGACGGGTCGTTGGTGGTCTCCGTCCGGAGCATGCGAACCTGCGGGTTCCGGTCCGCCCACTCGTACAGGCCTTGCGAGCCGAACATGAAGGACGTGATGATCGGCCTGTCGCGGTCGAGTGCCTTTTGATCGTTCAGGTACAGCACGCCATCGCTGATCATCTCGCTCCAGATCCGCAGGCCACGACGCTCGGCAAGACCGTGGAGTGCGGCGTTCGGGATGGCGCCGATGCCCAGTTGCAGGGTTGCGCCGTCCGCCACACGGTCGGCCACCCGCTCGCCGATCTGCTTGGCCGTGCCGTCGATCGCGACCGCCGTCGGCGACGCCAGCGGCCGATCCACCTCGATCGCGTAGTCGATCATGTCGGTGGGAATCACCGCATCGCCGTAGGTGTACGGGATACGCGGGTTGATCTCGGCGATCACCTGGCCGCCCCGGCGCCGTACCGACTCGAGCGCCGCTGGCAGGACGTTGACCTCGGTCCCGAGGGACAATTTGCCCTCCTGCGGCGTGGACGCCGTGACGATGACGGCATCGGGAGCGAGCGAGGTCTTGAACAGTTCCGGCAGCATGGACAGCCGGGCCGGAACGTAGCGCAAGCGCGGGCTGTGACGCATGGCCGGCCCGACGAACGACGTCTCGTGGATCACGCCTTCCCGGTCCGGAATGCCGGGCTGGGCGTTCAGGATGTTCAGCCGGTACGACTCGAGCGCCTTGTCGATGATGTCCAGGACGTGGAACGGCGTCGCGAAGTTGCCCAAGCAGACGATCCGCGACCCCGGTGGAAGGTCGGCCGCGACCCGGCGGAGGTCGCTCTCCGTGGCGTGTCTCATGTCGGCTCACGATGCTACGGCCCTGGCCGGTTTGGCGGCCCCGCTGGAAGGTGTGGCGCGAGCATGCTGTGCGGCATAGACGCCGTAGCCCTGGGCTGAACCCTCGATGCGGCGCTGCCGTGATCGGTAGGTTCGAAGGCGTGACCGAACGAGCCGGACGGGCGACGACCCGCGAGGGTTGGCTTGCCCGGGCGGGCTTCGATGACGCCGCAGCGGCCGACCGCGAGCTCGCCGCCGCGGACCTCGCCGATGTCGCGAGCGACGAGGCTCTGCTGCTCGCGCTTAGCCGGACGTCTGACCCGGACCTGGGGCTTACCGCACTTGCCCGGTTGCTGCGGGCAGCGCAGGATCGGGACCAGCTGCTTTGTGCGATCCGGGCCGAGGACCGGTTGCGGCACCGGCTGCTTGCCGTCCTCGGCTTCAGTACCGCGCTCGGCGACCACCTCGCCCGTCACCCGAGCCACTGGCGGGACCTCCGGAACCTCGGTGCCGAGTGGCGACCCGAGCCGTCCCAGCTCCGCTCCGACCTCGCCCGTGCCGCCGATCCGGACGAGCTGCGCGTCGAGTACCGGCGGCAACTGCTCCGGTTGGCGGCGCTGGACCTGACCGACGAGCTCGCGGTCGCGCCCGTGGCGGCCGGGCTGGCAGACCTCGCGGCCGCCACGCTGTCGGCGGCGCTGTCGATCGCCCGGGACGAGCTGCCCGCGCACGCCGAGCGCTGCCGGCTCGCCGTTATCGGCATGGGAAAGGCCGGGGGAGGCGAGCTGAACTATGTCTCCGACGTCGATGTGATCTTCGTCGCGGAGCCCGCCGGGGACGCCGGCGAGGCGACGGCCCTGAAGGCGGCGACCCCCCTGGCGACGAGGCTGATACGGATCTGCTCCGACCAAACCGCCGAGGGCACGATCTGGCCGGTGGATGCCGCCCTGCGGCCCGAGGGCAAAGCGGGACCGCTGGTGCGGACGATCGCGAGCCACCGCGCGTACTACGACAGCTGGGCGAAGACGTGGGAGTTCCAGGCGCTGCTCAAGGCACGCTGGATGGCCGGTGACGCCGACCTCGCCGACGAGTATCTGGCGGCTGTCCGTCCGCTGGTGTGGCAGGCGGCGGACCGCGAGGGCTTCGTGGACGACGTGCGCCGGATGCGCCGGCGGGTCGAGGACAACATCCGCGCGGGCGAGGCGGAGCGCCAGCTCAAGCTCGGGCCGGGCGGGCTGCGGGACGTCGAGTTCGCCGTCCAGTTGCTGCAGCTTGTCCACGGCCGGGCCGACGAGTCGCTGCGCTCGCCGAACACCCTCGAGGCGCTGAGCGCCCTGATTGAGGGCGGCTACGTGGGACGACAGGACGGTGCCGTCCTCGATGCGGCGTACCGGTTCCTCCGTACTCTCGAACACCGCCTGCAGCTGCGACAGCTACGGCGCACGCACGTGCTTCCGATCCGTGAGGACGAACTGCGCCCGCTGGCGCGGTCGCTCGGCCTGCGGCAGGCCGCCGACCTCACTGAGAGCTGGCGGCGGCACGCGCGCGAGGTGCGGCGGCTGCACGAGAAGCTCTTCTACCGTCCGCTGCTCACGGCGGTCGCCCGGCTACCGGGCGAGGAGGTCCGGTTGACGCCGCAGGCCGCCCGGCAGCGGCTGGAGGCCCTGGGGTACGAGGATCCTGCCGGCGCGTTGCGGCACCTGGAGGCACTGACCCGAGGGGTGTCCCGGCGGGCGGCGATCCAGCGGACGCTGCTGCCGGGGTTGCTGGGCTGGTTCGCGGACGGTCCGGAGCCGGATGCCGGGCTGGCCGGCTTCCGCAAGGTCAGTGAGGCGCTGGGGGAGACGCACTGGTATCTGCGGCTGCTCCGGGACGAGCGGGCCGCCGCGGAGCGGATGGCGACGATCCTCGCGTCGAGCCGGTACGCGACCGAGTTGCTGCTGCGGGCGCCCGAAGCGGTCGCGGCACTCGGCGACGATGCTGAGCTGACGCCTCGCGAGCGAGCGCCGCTGGAGGCGGAAGTGATGGCCGGGGTGCGCCGCCACACAGATCCGGTCGCGGCCATCGGCGTGGTCCGGGCGATGCGGCGCCGGGAGCTGTTCCGGACTGCTGCGGCTGACCTGGTCGGGCTGGTGCAGTCTGCGGAGGTGGGGGAGCCGCTGACGGCAGTCGCGGAGGCGACGCTGAGCGGCGCGCTGGAGACGGCCGTCCGCGCCGTGGAGGCGGCACGGGGCGAGCCGCTGTGCACCCGGGTCGCGGTCATCGGGATGGGAAGGCTCGGCGGACGCGAGATGGGCTACGCGTCCGACGCCGACGTGCTGTTCGTGCATGATCCGTTGGACGGTGTCGACGAGGCGACGGCCACCGACTGCGCCCACGCGGTGGCCAACGAGATGCGTCGGCTGCTGGAGATCCCGTCGCCGGAGCCCGCACTGACGATCGACCCGGACCTGCGCCCCGAGGGGCGGCAGGGACCGCTCGTGCGCACGCTCGCGTCCTACGACGCCTACTACCGGCGGTGGGGTGAGATCTGGGAGCGCCAGGCGTTGCTGCGGGCGGCGCCGTGCTGCGGCGACCCAGGGCTGGCCGAGCGGTTCATCGAACTGGTCGACCCGCTGCGGTGGCCGTCGGGCGGGCTCACCGCCGGGCAGCTGCGCGAGGTGCGCCGGATCAAGGCACGCGTCGAGTCCGAGCGCCTGCCGCGGGGGGCCGACCCGTCGACTCACCTGAAGCTCGGGCCTGGAGGGCTGGCCGACGTCGAATGGACGGTGCAGCTGCTGCAGCTACGCCACGCGGCGGACGTACCGGCCCTGCGGACCACGCGTACCCGGGTGGCGCTGAACGCCGCGGTCGAAGCTGGGCTGCTCGACGGCCGAGACCGAGACGTGTTGCTCGCTTCGTGGGACCTGGCTAACGCCGTGCGCAACGCGGTGGTGCTGGTCACCGCGCGGCCGTCGGACGCACTGCCTTCTGATGTACGCGTGCTCTCCGCGGTGTCGCGCGTCCTTGGGTACGGACCCGGCGAGGCGGCCGCGTTCGTTGACGAGTACCGGCGACGGTCGCGCCGCGCCCGGGCGGTCGTGGAGCGCGTCTTCTACGAACGGTGAGCCGGGCGAGGCGACCCCCTTCCCGCGAGTTGTCAGGCCGGACAGCTCGTCAGCTAGCGCGGACGGTCTCGGTCACCCTGACAACTCGATGATCGGTGCGATAATTGTCCAGCATGTGGGGTTTGCTGTTTCTGCTACTCGCCGCGTGGATCGTGGTGTCGGTCCTAGGCCTGATCATCAAGGGACTGATCTGGCTGTTCGTGATCGGCGTCATCCTGTTCGTCGCGACGTCGGTGTTCGGCTGGTCCAAGCGGGGGAGTTGACGGCTTCGCCCGAATCGGCCCACGGCAGCAGGGCGCGGTGGGATACTTGGGGGCATGTGGGGCCTGTTGTTGCTCCTGCTGGCCATCTGGATCGTGGTATCGATCCTCGGTCTGGTGCTGGAAGGGCTGTTCTGGCTGTTCCTGATCGGCATCGTCTTGATCGTCGCCACCGCGGTATTCGGCTGGATCAAGCGCCAAGCGTGATCTGGCGGGATGCAGTCGGTTAGCCCACTGCTCGTCTCACACATGGTGGTGGCGGAGGTCGACTACCTGCTCACCACAAGGTGTGGGATCACGACCCGCCAATGGCCGAAACCGGCCTCCGAGCCTGCGTCTGCACAGGTCCGGGGGCCGGTTCCGGCGGCGACGAGATCAGATGTCGAAGTAGAGCTCGAACTCGTGCGGGTGGGGGCGCTGCTGGATGGGGGCGACCTCGTTCTCCCGCTTCCAGGTGATCCACGTCTCGATCAGGTCAGGAGTGAACACGTTGCCTTCGAGCAGGAAATCGTGATCGCGCTCCAGCGTGTCGAGCACCTCCGGTAGCGAACCCGGTACTTGCTGGACCTGTGCATGCTCCTCCGGAGGCAGCTCGTAGAGGTCCTTGTCGATCGGCTCCGGCGGCTCGATCTTGTTACGGATCCCGTCCAGGCCGGCCATGAGCATGGCGGAGAAGGCGAGGTACGGGT
>CAZMXH010000079.1:0-10913 GCA_964570165.1 uncultured Actinomycetes bacterium | reverse complement strand
GGGACTACGTCACGCTCAACGGCCAGAGCCAGGGGATCCTGTTCATCCTGGTGATCGGGGCCGCCACCGACTACGCGCTGCTGCTCGTCGCCAGGTTCCGGGAGCAGCTGCGCCGGGAGCGCTCGCCGTTCGCGGCGATCCGAGCGGCCTACCGGGGCGCATTGCTGCCGATCGTGGCGTCCGGCCTGACGGTGATCCTGGGCGTGCTAACGCTGCTGGTGAGTGAGCTCAACTCGAATCGCAGCCTCGGCCCCGTCGCCGCCACCGGCATCATCATGTCGATGGCCGCCGCCTTGACGTTCCTACCGGCGGCGCTCGTGCTGCTCGGCCGGGCGGCGTTCTGGCCGTTCCGCCCCCGGTACGGGGCCGAGCCGCTCCAGCGGCGAAGCGCATGGCGTCGGGTGGCAGGCCTGGTAGGCCGGCATCCGCGCCGGGTGTGGATCGTGACGGCGCTCGTGCTCGCCGCATTCGCGGCCTTCATTCCGCGGCTGGACGCGAGCGGCGTCCCGCAGGACGAGTTGTTCCTCGCCGAGGTGGACTCGGTCGCCGGCAACGACGTACTCGCAGCTCACTTCCCGGCCGGTGCCGCTACTCCGCTGCTGGTCACGGCGCCCGCCGAACGGGCCGAAGATGTCGTCGAAGTCGTCGAGCGTCACGACCGCGTCGTCACGGCGTCTCCCGTGTCGAGCACCGAGCCGGGAATGCAGCCGGATCCCGAGGCACCCCCGGAGATCGTTGACGGTCGGGTGCTGGTAAGAGCGACGCTTACCATGGCGGTCGACAGCGACGCTGCGTTCGACACGGTTCGCGACCTGCGGCGGGAGCTGGATGCCATCGATGAGGACGCGCTGGTGGGCGGCGAGCCCGCGATCCGGCTCGACACCAACGAAGCGTCCGCCCGGGACCGCAACGTGATCATTCCGCTGGTGCTCGTCGTCATCTTCGTGGCCCTCGCCGGGTTGCTGCGGGCGATCGTGGCACCGGCCGTGCTGCTGGTGGCGAATGTGCTGTCGTTCGTGGCAACCCTCGGCATCGCCGCGCTGGTGTTTGACGCGGTGTTCGGTTTTCCGAGCATCGACCCTGCCGTGCCGCTGTACGGCTTCGTCTTTCTCGTCGCGCTAGGCATCGACTACTCGATCTTCCTGATGACCCGGGTACGTGAGGAGTCGGGTTCGCTGGGCACGCGGCAAGGCATCCTCAACGGGCTCTCCGTCACCGGCAGTGTGATCACGAGTGCCGGCGTGGTGCTCGCGGCGACGTTCTCGGCACTCGCTGTGCTGCCGATCGCCTTCCTGGCCCAGATCGCGTTCATCGTGGCGTTCGGGGTGCTGCTCGACACCTTCGTCGTGCGCTCGCTCCTGGTGCCGGCGCTGTCCTACGACATCGGTTCGCGCGTCTGGTGGCCGGACCGGCGACTCTGGCGCGACGCCGAGCAACGTGCCCGTCGAGTGGCTGGCAGCCCGGAAGAAGTCGGTAGGCGCTCCGGCGGGCGCTGATCCGACCTCTGGGAGTCCGCCGATGCAGGCCGGCTAGATCTCGATCAGGCGGAATGCCTCGACGGACTCGGCCTTGCCCTTCACCATGATCGGGCCCACCGGCTCGATCCGTGCGCCGCGCAGGCGGCGAGCGGTCTCGGAGCCGACGAGGACGTGCCCGACCGGCGCGGCGCTTTCGAGCCTCGACGCCAGATTCACCGTGTCGCCGATAGCGGTGTAGGTACGGCCTCCCGTCGTCCCGAGCACACCAACCGTCGACGCGCCGGTGTTGATCCCGATCCGGAACCTCGGCCAGTCCGGGTGGCGCTCGGCCACCTCACCAGTCACCTGCTGGATCATCAGGGCCGCCCGGGCTGCGCGCTCCGCGTGGTCAGGTTGGTCGCCGTGGGTGTTGAACGTCGCCATCAGGGCGTCGCCCACGATCCGGTCCACCCGGCCGCCGAACCGCTCGACCACGGGCGGGATGGCACGAGTGAAGTACTCGTTGAGCATCGCGGTGACCTCATGTGGCGCGTGCCGCTCCGAGAACGCGGTGAACCCTTGCAGGTCCGCGAACAGCACCGTGATCTCCTTCGTACCGTGTGCGGTCTCGGTCAAGTAGAGACCGGCGAACCGCTCCTCGTGCCACTGGCGGTGCGCGGCAATGGCGACCATTGCGAACGCCGTGAGCATCAGGACGTGCCACAGCCACCAGGTGACGTGCCAGTTCCTCCCGACAGCCACGGCGATCTCCGCCTCGGCGAGCAACACGAACGCGGCGGCCATGGCCGTGACGAGCGTCGTCGAGGCTGGGTGCCGTGGCAGGCGGACGTAGCGCACCACCGCCATGGCGTACAGCGCGAAGCCCGCGACGGCCAACGTCACCAGCGGGCCGGAGGCGCGTTCCGGAGGCGCAGCGGTATCGAGCGGCGGCAGTTCAAGCAGCGACGCGACCCCCCAGGCAAGCAGCACCGCGATCAGCAGGTACCGCAACGCAGCCGACCGTTCCATAATCCACCGCGCTCGGTCGGATGCCAGGTCGATACTCGAAGCGGCCGCGAAGATGGCCGCGACCAGCAGGCCTACCGGGGTGGCGAGGGTGAACCCGGCATTGGGCCCGGCGAGGAGGACACCTGGGGTCGCGAGGGCGTGCAGCCCGAGGAATCCGGCGGCGGCCAGAAAGGCCAGCGAGACGAGGAACACGCGGGCATCGTGGCGGCGGCGCGCCGCCGTCCCGGTGGCGTAGGCGAGCGCAACGCTGAGCGCCGCTGCGATCAGCACCAGCCAGAAGTGCGCGGGGTCATGCTGCCATGCGACGTCGAGGCGCGGCTCGGCGATCAGCACGGCGAGCCCGATCACGGGAAGGGCCAGCGTGATTACCGCAAGGGCCGCGCGGAGTCTCATCGCTTCACCGACGCCGGCGCCGTGCCGTGCTCGGGAACGCCGGCCAGGAACTCGTGGACTTGCTGAATGACGACCGAACCCTCGCCCACAGCCGACGCAACCCGCTTGATCGACCGGCGCCGCACGTCTCCGATCGCGAAGATCCCCGGGACACAGGTCTCGAAACCGAGCGGCGGGCGTTCCAGCGTCCATCGGCTCGCCTTGTGGCCGGCCACCACATCCGGCCCGGTGAGCAGGTAGCCCCACTTGTCACGCTCGATCTCCGCGGGGAGCCAGTCGGTGTGCGGCTCGGCGCCGATGAGAACGAACAGTGCCGCCGCGCGCTCCGTCCAGGTCCGTCCGGACGCACGGTCGCGCAGCGTGATCGTCTCCAGCCGGCCCTCTCCGCCGCCTCCGACGACCTCAGCGCCGAACCTCACTCGAATGCCGGCAGCAGCGATCTGGTCCTGCAGGTACTGCGACATGCTTTCGGCCAGCGAAGCGCCCCTGACCAGTAAGGTCACGGCACGAGCGTATCGGGCGAGATGCATGGCGGCTTGTCCGGCGGAGTTGCCGCCGCCCACGACGAAGACGTCCTCGCCCGCCAGACCGCTGGCCTCCGCCACGGATGCGCCGTAGAAGACGCCGGCTCCCTCCAGCGCCTCCAGTTCGGGCACCGCGATACGGCGGTACCGAACGCCGGTGGCCAGAACGACGGCCCGTCCGCGGGCACGCTCGCCCTCACCGGTGACGAGCACATGCCAGCCGTCTTCGGTGCGTAGTTGGGCCGCCTCTCGCATCAGGAGGAAGCGGGTCCCGAACACCCAGGCCTGTTGATACGCCCGTTGGGCCAGTTCGGAGCCGCTGATGCCCCGCGAGAAGCCGAGGTAGTTGCGGATAAGCGAACTCGAGCCGGCCTGCCCGCCGATGGATTCCCGCTCGACGACGAGCGTGTGCAGGCCCTCCGACGAGGCGTAGACCGCAGCGGCCAGCCCGGACGGACCTGCGCCGACGACGATCACGTCAAAGGTCGTGTCGGCTTCCAGCCGTGTCGCCACGCCGAACGCCTCGGCGAGATCCGCGTTCGTCGGATCGACCATCGTCCGGCCGTCGTGGAGCAAGGCCACGGGCGAGTCGACAGCCGCGAGGCCGGCCGCCGCCAGCAGCTCGCGACCCCGCGCGCTGTCGCTGGGGTAGTAGGCGTGCGGAACGCCGTTCCGGGCAAGCAGGCTGCGCAGCTCGTGTGTACGCGGCGACCATCGAGCCGCGACGAGCGTCACCTCGCGCCCCCGGAAGGAGCCGGCGCGCTCCCACTCGAGCAGCAGCTCCGTGACTGTTCGGTGGAAGTACTCGTCCGGTGTCCACCACGGCTTGATCCCGTAGTAGTCGATGCGGCCCCGGGCCATCAAGCGATGGATCGCGTCTGACGTGTCCCGGTCCGCCCAGGCACCCCAGTTCACCATGAGCAGCCGCCTTGCTGCGGGCCACTTGGCGTGCACCTGGTCAAAGAACTCCTCTTCGGCACCGGCACCTGACTCGTCCCGACAGCACAGCGCCAGGCACACCTGGGAGCCGGACTCCTCCAGGCGCTCCAGCGCGGCCAGCCCCGCGCGGTGCGATAGCTCCGCGACTACGTCGTAGTCGCTCGAGTACCGGCGCCGGAGCTCGCCGATGATCCGATCGTTCGCCTCCTGGTCGCTGTCGACGATGACCAGGACCGGGCGCACCCTCAGGGCGCGCATGCTGTCCGCAGGCTGTGAGTTGGACACGTACGACCCCCGCATGTCGAGCAGCCCGCCAGGGTCGAAGCTGCGTTACTGCGAGTTTAGGCCCATGTCGCGCGGTGCCGTCCGACACCGGCCGAAGACGCGGCCTGCGACCAGCGTGGTCAAACGCACGCTGGGGTGGTGTGCCTGCTCTCTTCGCGTCGCACGAGGGCTGTCACTCGTACCCGTAGCGGCCGCAGAGCCGGACGAACCGGGCCGGGACGATCCGCTCCCGCTCGACGAGCCCGTCGGCCGTTCGGAGGAAGAGGGTGACCTGGTCGTCGCCGCCGGGCCCGATCGGCTGCACCAGCCGGCCGCCGACCCGAAGCTGCTCGACCAGCGGCGCAGGCACTTCCGGGAACGCGGCCGAGACCAGGACGGCGTCGTACGGCGCGGAGCCCGGCACACCCTCCGTGCCGTCGCCGACGACGAGCGTCACGTTCTGGATGCCGGATGCCGCCAGGTTACGACGGGCCTGCTCGGCGAGATCGGCCCAGCGCTCGACGCTGGTGACATGCCGGGCCAGTGTCGCGAGCAGGGCGGTCTGGTAGCCGTAGCCGGTCCCGA
The DNA here is from genome assembly GCA_964570165.1 of uncultured Actinomycetes bacterium. Lineage (GTDB taxonomy): Bacteria > Actinomycetota > Actinomycetes > Jiangellales > Jiangellaceae > JBMCTR01. The sequence continues at coordinate 5,722 of CAZMXH010000079.1, read as the reverse complement.
CCTCCATGACATGCTCCTCGCCCGAAAGGGCGAGCGCCTCGATCATGCGGGCTGACAGCGTCGGCTGGGTGGTCACCTGCTGGTGGGGGATCGGGATCGGCTCATCGATGTCGGCGCAATCTGCGTAGTCCGCAGGGACGAAGCCGGACCGCCGCACCGTACGCATCGCCTCGAGCACGCGCGGATCGCGCACTCCCGCCATCCGGGCTGCCTGGACGAGCGGTCCCTCGGCCGTCACGGTGGGACGTTACCCCGCACGAGCCCCGCCACGCTCAGGTCTCACGATGCTGTCCTCTCGCGACTCCGCCGCGCGGAAGCCGTAACCTGGGTCGGACGTCGTGCTGGAGCGCTGGGAATGTTGGACGGGTTGGTCGAGGCGGTCGAGGGTGTGATGAACACACCCTGGATCTACCTGGCGTTGCTGGCGATCGCAGCGATCGACGCGTTCTTCCCGGCAGTGCCGAGCGAGACATTGGTGATCACCGCGGGCGTCTTCGCGGCCGCGACGGGGGCACCCAACGCGGTGCTCGTCGTCCTCGTGGCCGCCGCGGGCGCTTTCGCCGGTGACCATATCTCGTACGGCATCGGGCGCTTCGGCGGTGCACGGTTGCTCGCGCGGGCGCGGCCGGGATCGCGCGCCGAGCGCGCGTTCGGTTGGGCCCGCCAAGCACTGTTGCGGCGCGGTGGGCAGATATTGATCGTGGCACGATACATTCCAGGTGGGCGCACAGCGGTCACCGTCACCTGCGGCACCACCGGATACCCGCTGCGGAGCTTCTCGTTCTTCGACTCGATCGCGGCGCTGTCCTGGGGCCTGTACTCGACGATGATCGGCTACCTCGGTGGGAGTGCGTTCGAGGAGGACCCATTGCGCGGCCTGCTTGCCGGGTTCGCCGTGGCGATCACGATCACGTTGGCCATCGAGGTCTTCCGGTATCTACAGGCCAGGCGCCTGCGGCAAGCCAAGGGGGCGCCCTCGAACGAGGAGGAGCTGCACGGCAGCCACTGACGGCGCCGCGCGGACCGTGACGAGCCTGCGGTCACTATCGCGCGGCGAGCGGTTACGCCTCCCGCAGCCGCCGGGCGAACTCAGCGGCCGCGGCGCCCGGATCGGAAGCCTCGGTGAGCGCCCGGACGACGACCACCCGCCGCGCGCCCGCTTCGAGGACCTCGTCGAGGTTCTTCAGGTCGATCCCGCCGATCGCGAACCACGGTCGCTCGGGCGCCAGGCTGGAGGCATACCTGAGCAGGTCCAGACCTGGTGCCGGGCGGCCGGGCTTGGTCGGCGTCGGCCAGGTCGGCCCAGCGCAGAAGTACGACACTCCCGGTGCCGCGGCTGCGTCGTCGACCTGAGCGGGAGTGTGCGTCGAGCGCCCGATGGCCATGGTGTCTCCGACGATCGCCCTCGCGACGTCCACCGGCAGATCGTCTTGGCCCAGGTGCAGGACGTCGACGTTCGCGGCGTACGCCACATCGGCCCGGTCGTTCGCCGCGACGAGCGCGCCGTGCCGGGCTGCCGCCGCGGCGAACACCTCCAGATACTCCAACTCCTGCCTGGCCTCCAGGCCCTTCTGCCGCAGCTGCACGACGTCGACGCCGCCCGCGAGAACGGCGTCGAGGAACTGCTCGAGGTCACCCTGCTCCTGGCGGGCATCGGTGCAGAGGTAGAGCCGTGCCCTCGCGAGCCTCGCGGAGACGGTCGTCACACGTTCAGGTTTCCATGCTTCGCCGGCGCGCGTCTATGGTGAAAGGTGACACGGGAGCCCGCGGTACGGGCTGAGAGGGCGGTGTGTGCCGCCGACCGTCGAACCTGATCCGGATCATGCCGGCGAAGGGAGAGCGGTGTGACTGCAGACGTCGTGATCGTCGGTGGCGGGGCCATCGGCCTGGCCAGCGGGTGGCGCGTTGCACAGCGTGGCATGCGGGTGGCTGTGGCGGATCCAGAACCCGGTGTCGGCGCCTCGTACGTGGCCGCCGGGATGCTCGCGCCCGTGACCGAGGTGCACTACGGCGAGGAGCCCATGCTGCGGCTGACCCTCGAGTCGGCCGCCCGGTATCCCTCGTTCGTCGCCGAACTCGAGGATCTGACCGGGCATCAGGTCGGCTACCGTCGTTGCGGCATGCTCGCCGTGGCGTTGGACGTCGGCGATCGGGCCGTCCTCGACGATCTCGGCGCGTTCCAGCAGAGCCTCGGGCTGGAGGTCGAGTCGAAATCCGGCCGGGAGTGCCGGCGGCTGGAACCTCTGCTCGCGCCGTCCGTGCAGGGCGGACTCCTCGTGGCGGGTGACCATCAGGTGGACCCGCGACGGCTGACCACAGCGTTGATGGTGGCGGCGGAGAAGAGCGGAGTCGACATCGTCCGCCAGGCCGTCACGGCGGTCGTCACCCAAGACGGCGTGGCCACGGGTGTGCGTCTCGACGATGGGACTGTGCTGGACGCGGCCACGGTAGTACTCGCCGCCGGGTGCCGCTCCGGTGAGGTCGACGGCGTGCCGGACACCGCACGACCCCCCGTACGCCCGGTCAAGGGGCAGGTCGTGCGGCTGCACGTGCCACCGGAGTACCGGCCTTTCCTGTCCCGCAGCGTGCGGGGGACGGTTCGCGGGTCGTTCGTCTATCTCGTCCCTCGAGAGGACGGCGAACTCGTCGTCGGCGCCACCCAGGAGGAGCAGGGCTTCGACGAGCAGGTCACCGCGGGCGGCGTGTACGAACTGCTCCGCGACGCGCATGAGCTGGTTCCCGCCGTCACGGAGCTGCCGTTCATGGAGGCCCGGGCCGGCCTGCGGCCCGGCACACCCGACAACGCGCCCATCGTCGGGCCGAGCGAGGTGCCCGGGCTGGTTCTGGCGACCGGACACTACCGCCAGGGCATCCTGATGACGCCGGTGACCGCGGACGCGGTCGCCACGTACCTCGCCGAGGGTGTATTGCCCGAGCCGATGGCCGCGTTCTCGCCGGCGCGATTCACGCAAAGTGAGGTGAGCGCATGACCGTCACCGTCAACGGGCAGCCTACGGACATGGCGTCCGGTACGACCGTTGCGAGAGTGGTCGCGGACGTGGCCGGGCATGAGACCGGAGTGGCCGTGGCCGTCAACGGCGACGTGCTGCCGCGGGACACGTGGCGTGCGACCGAGTTGCGGCACGGCGACCGGGTCGAGATCGTGACCGCCGTGCAGGGAGGCTGAGGACATGGCCGACGACCCGTTCGTCATCGCTGGCGAGACGCTCAGCTCACGGCTGATCACCGGTACCGGTGGTGCGGCGAACCTGGGGATCCTGGAGCAGGCTCTCGTCGCATCCGGCACCGCGATGACCACAGTCGCGATGCGGCGGGTAGATCCGGGAACGAAGGGCTCCCTGCTGGACGTCCTGCGCCGTCACGACATCAGGCCGCTGCCGAACACCGCGGGCTGCTTCACGGCCGGCGAGGCGGTTCTGACGGCCCGCCTGGCCCGCGAGGCGCTGGAAACCGACTGGGTGAAGCTCGAGGTCATCGCGGACGAACGCACGTTGCTGCCCGACCCTGTCGAGCTGCTCGAAGCGGCCGAGCAACTCGTCGCCGACGGATTCGTCGTATTGCCCTACACCACCGACGACCCTGTCCTGGCGCGTCGGCTCGAGGCGGTCGGCTGTGCGGCGGTCATGCCGCTGGGCTCACCCATCGGCACCGGCCTGGGCATCGTCAACCAGCACAACATAGCGATGATCGTCGAGAACGCGACGGTGCCCGTGATCCTTGACGCCGGCATCGGAACGGCTTCGGACGCCGCGCTCGCCATGGAGCTCGGGTGCGACGGCGTGCTGCTGGCGTCGGCTGTCACCCGCGCGCAGTCACCGCCGCTGATGGCGGAGGCGATGCGCAAGGCGGTGGAGGCAGGCCGGCTGGCGTGGCGAGCCGGCCGGATACCGCGTCGCCACCACGCGCTCGCCTCGTCCCCCATGGGTGGCCGTGCCGATCTGAAGAACCCCACGAGCCGCCCGTTCAGCCGGCCACGCAGGTAGCCGCTCACCGCTCGCTGCCGTGGCCCTCGATGAGCACGCCGAGCCCGTCGAGGATCCGCTGGAGGCCGAACTCGTAGGCGTGGTCCGGGCTGTAGGCGCTGCCGTACGCCGAGCCGGCGGCGGTCCCCACCCGGGTGGCCGTCGGGTAGTCCGCTGGGTCGATGACCTGCTCCAGCAGCGGCCCCGCGACAGCCCACCACTGCTCGTCGTCGATGCGGCTGTCGCGGCTCGCGGCGGCGGCCTCGGCAGCCGCCAGGCTGGTTGTCCGGACGAACTGCAGCAGCAGGGTCAGCGCAGCGTCCCGTTGCACGTCGTCCAGCCCTGTTTCTTCGAACGCCTGGAGTTCGTGCTCGTACTTGGCGAGCTGGCCGGGGCCGAGCGGCGGCCGGATCGTGGAGATCGTCGCAGCCCAGGGGTGGGCGGCGAACAGGGCACGGTTGTCGTCGGCCACGGCCCTGGCTCGGGCGCGCCATCCCTTTGCCGCCATGTCGGAGCGGTGCATCTGCGCGTACGTCGCATCCAGCATCAGATCCAACAACTCGGCCTTGCCGGGAACGTAGGTGTAAAGCGTCATCGGCGCGACGTCGAGTTGCTGTGAAACCCGGCGCATGGTGACGGCGTCGAGCCCGTGACGGTCGGCGATCGAGATAGCTGTGTCGACGATCCGGTCGATTGACAGGCCAGGCCGCGGCCCGCGTCCGGACCGATCCAGCCCGTGCCGCCACAGCAGCCGAAGAGTGCGGGCGGGATCGCCGGCGCTTGTGCGGTGCATGGGCATGTTGTAGCTCCTATGTGGTCCGTACGACGTACAGTGTACAATGTACGAGCAATTCTACTCGGAATGGTTAGGGAGTCGACGTGAACATCACCGCATCCGCCCTGTCGCTCAACGTCAACGACGTGGACGCGTCCGCGCGGTTCGTCAAGGAGCACTTCGGTTTCGCCGAGGACATGGCGGCGGACGGCTTCGTGTCGCTGTCCCGCTCGGACGCCGGCATGAACCTGATCTTCCTACGGGCGGGGCTGGAGTCGTTCCAGCCCAAGGCGCAGCGCGACCGCACCGCCGGCGGGCTGCTCGTGGTGTTCGTCGTCGACGGCATCGATGACGAGTACCAGCGGCTGCAGCGGGAAGGCGTACCGATCACCACGCCCATCCAGACCGAACCGTGGGGTGAGCGGTTCTTCCAGGTCACCGATCCCAATGGCGTCGTCATCCAGCTAGTCCAGTGGGTGGACGCGACGGGCGAGTGACCGCACCACGCGGCCGGTGGGTCATCGTAGGGTGACGGCATGCGTCGGGTCGACTATGTCATCTGGTATGCCGCCTCCCTCGACCGGTCGGTCGCGTTCTACCGCGACGTGGTTGGGCTGGACGTGCGGGCGGAAGGCAACGGGTATGTCGAGTTCGCCGTCGAGAACACCAAGCTTGCGTTGTTCGACCGAAGCATGCTGCCGGATCTGATCGGCGGCGGGGCCGGCACGGCTCCAACTGGAGAGATCGTCTTCGTGGTCGACGACGTCGACGCGGAGGCGGCTCGGTTGCGTGCCGCGGGCGTCGAGTTGCTCAGCGGGCCTGTCGACCGCCCGTGGGGCCACCGGACCGTCCACGTTGCCGACCCCGACGGCAACGTGGTCGAGTTCGCGCAGAACCTGTGATTGACCGGCAGGGGCATCCGGACCGGGAGCGGTGGAACGCCCGCTACGCGGCGGAGCCGCCC
>CAZMXH010000078.1:0-10936 GCA_964570165.1 uncultured Actinomycetes bacterium | reverse complement strand
GCTGGTACTGGCGCTCGGACGCGGACGGGAATGCCACTTGGGGCCCGACCAGCCGCCCCGTGCCCCAGTGGACCCGTCCCGGCGCGACCCCCGTGGAGGCCCTCGGGCGGCTCGGCCACCACCACTGACGCGCCTTCGCCTGCAGCGTCGGCAACTCGCGTACCGGTCATGCCCCTCGACGGGGCCGCTGTGGTGATAGTCGCTCGCGGCAGCGGTTGCGTCGTCTGCCATCGAGCAAGAGTGGTCTTCGGCTTCGGTGCCCAACTCGCCGTCCCTGTAGCCGACCTTCCAGCGCACTCCTCCCGTTGGCTATCGTGACTGATCAGAACTTGCGGTACGACGGGCTTCCGCCGGAGCGTGGATACGCCCCCAACCCGCACGAGCCGACTCGTGCTGCGTGGGGGCACCACCGTTGTCGTCGTTCCGTCACTCCGCGGCGGGCCTTGCCGCGTTGTCGCAGGAGGGGAGTCTCGGCACGCGTGTCGCCGAACACGTCCGGTCGACGGCCGGAGCGCGCGCGAGTGCAGCCGAGATCCGCTCGTGGGACCGCAGCCTGCCTGTTCTGGCGAATGACCTGGTGGACGCCGGTCTCGGCTCGGTCGAGGTGATCGTCGAGCACCGGCTGCCGCTGACTAGCAAACGGGTGGACGCCATCCTTGCCGGGACGGACCCGCGTACGGGCGGTGACTCGTACGTCCTCGTCGAGCTGAAGCAGTGGGGTGCGGCCGAGAGCTGGGAGGGTGACGACCAGCTCGTCGCCGTGGACGGCGGCGCCCGCGGGCCGCGGCTGCATCCGGTGCTCCAGGTACGCGGGTACTGCGAGTACTTGGCGGATTTCCTCGGCGTCCTCGAAGGCCAGGAGGACGCGATCAAGGGAGCCGCATACCTGCACAACGCCACCGAGCAGGGAGTCAGCGACCTGCGCGGCCTCCGGCAGGACGAGCGCGGGCGGCTGTTCGTGGGGGAGCGCCGCGGCGAGTTCCTCGAGTACCTTCAGCATCACTTGGCTCCGAAGTCCGGTGCGGAAGCGGCCGATCGGTTGCTGCGCAGTGCCGTCCGTCCCAGTCGGCAGCTGCTCGCGGTTGCGGCCGAGGAGCTGAAGAACCGGGAGCAGTTCGTCCTGCTCGCCGAGCAGCGGCTGGCGTACGAGCTCGTGCTGCACGCCGTCGAGAAGGCGCGGCGGGCCGACGGCAAGGAAGTCGTCATCGTGACGGGCGGGCCCGGCAGCGGCAAGAGCGTGATCGCGCTGTCCCTGCTCGGCGAGCTGTCGAGGCAGGGATACACGGCGCTGCACGCCACGGGTTCGCGGGCGTTCACCGAGACGATGAGGACGCGCGCCGGCAGGGGATCGTCCCGGCTGAAAGGGCTGTTCAAGTACTTCAACAGCTTCATGGACGCGGAGCCGAACGGACTCGACGTGCTCATCTGCGACGAGGCGCACCGTATCCGGGAGACCTCGGTCAACCGGTTCACGCCGGCCGCCAAGCGGACGGGCAGACCTCAAGTCGACGAGCTCATCTCTGCAGCGCGTGTCCCGGTGTTCCTGCTGGACGAGCACCAGACCGTCCGGCCGGGCGAGCTGGGGACGGTGGAGTCGATCCAGGGCGTCGCGGCCGCGCGAGGGCTTCGTACTCACGTCGTCTCCCTGGAGGGTCAGTTCCGCTGCGGCGGCAGCGCGGTGTATGAGCAGTGGGTGCTGAAGCTGCTCGGTCTCGAAGGCGGCGGCCCGCAGCCGTGGAAAGGCGACGACCGCTTCGAGCTGATGGTGGCCCAGAGCCCGATGGAGATGGAGGCCATCCTGCGGCAGAAGCACAACCAGGGCTACAGCGCCCGGATGGCGGCCGGGTTCTGCTGGCCCTGGAGCGACCCTCGCGAGGACGGCTCACTGGTGCCGGACGTGCGGGTGGACTACACCTGGGCGCGGCCGTGGAACGTCAAGAGCGAGCGAGCCGTCGGCGGGGCGCCGGGACGGTCGTTCTGGGCCACCGACCCGGCCGGGTTCGACCAGGTTGGGTGCATCTACACAGCGCAGGGCTTCGAGTACGACTGGTCCGGCGTCATCATCGGCCCGGACCTAGTCGCTCGGGACGGCCGGATGGTGACGGTGCGCGAGCAGAACCGCGACCCGGCCTTCCGGAACAGGAAGGCCGTCAGCGATGCGGATTTCGACTTGCTCGTGCGGCAGGTCTACAAGGTGCTGCTGACGCGCGGCATGCGGGGCACGGTGCTGTACGCGACGGACGAGCCAACGAGGCGGCTGCTCGGCGATCTCGTCGAGGGACGTTGAAGCTAATCCCGGCGTGGCCGGGCCTCGCCAGGCGAGTCCGGGAGGTTCGTCCGTTGAAGACGGTAAGTTCATGATCTCGCATGCGAGTCGCGAGGAGAAGGGCACGGACGTCAACGTTGCCTCACATCTGTTGATCGACGTCCTGACCGATCGTGTCGACGCTGTGATGCTGATCTCGAACGATAGTGATCTTCGATTCCCTATCAAGTTCTCACGTAACAGAGTGCCGGTCGGCGTAGTCAACCCGACGCCGAACCGGATGGCGGGAGCCCTTCAGGGCGACGCGCAAAGCGGTGCCGGCCGGCATTGGTGGTACCAACTGAAGGCAGGTCGGCGCGGAGCAGCAGTCCATTCCAGACCCGGTTGGTGTGCTCGCCGCGGTACGGCGAGATGTGCGCTGCTTCGAGGACGGGCTCGACGTCGCACGCGGTCATGCAGCAGCGCCCGTCGTAGGCGTCAAGCAGCTGCTGGCGAAACCGGCCCTGTCCCTGCCGGCGCATGATCGCACCACGTGTGGCCACGCGAGCGTCATGCTCGTTGGTGATCTTCTGCAGGTCCCGCCGGACGGAATCAGCAGCCTCGACCTCGACGAGACGCTCGGCGCCGGCCGAGCCGAAGAGACTGCGAACCTCCGCCGTGCGTTCGTCCGCGATGGGCGGTAGTTGGCTGGCCGGGACGCCGCCGATGCCGGCGATGCTGTCGAGTTCAGACCAGCGGATTCGCAAGGGCTCTGGCAACTCGGTGACGATCTCAATCGGCCAGACGTACCTGTACTTCTCGCGGTTCGGCCACGGAACGTAGGACTCGTCCGTGACCGGCTCCGCATCGCCGGTGATGATGCAGTAGGCGAAGAGCCCTCGCTGCGCCAGCCACATGAACATTTCGTCGCCGGTGCGGACGCCCGCCCCGCGGGTTCCCCGTTCCGAACCAGGAATCGCGGCGGCAAATCTCCCAGTTGTCTGCCTCAGCAGCGCTGAGGCTTGCGACCCACCCGGTCAACGGACATGCGTCCCTCCCGTGCTCGCTACGGGTAGGGGCGTGTCCGCTACGCGGAAGCCCGTCGGGCCGAGCTCGATGTGCGATTCACCGGAAGCGGGTGGGGGTGTGTCCGTCAGAAAGCGGAAGCCCGTCGGGCCGCACCAGAGGGCGACCCTAGCTGATCAGCCCGATGGGACGTAGGTACCTACCGGGGCGGTGAGCATTGCGACGCGATGCTAGGAGTCCGCCAGCCACGACAGCAGTCGCCCGCGCGACCAGCAGCGGCCCACGGCCTCGGCACGCAGAGTCGAGTGGTCGAACACCGCCAGGCCGATGATGCTGTGCCCGGAGGCGCGGCGGTCGCCGAGTGTCGGTATCGCGGGCGCGACTCCGACGCCCTCCGCTGATACCCATGCCACCGGCCGGTCTGTGGCCGCTTCGTCGAGGCGATGCAGGAAGCGCAGGCGGGTCTCGAGCGGCCGGCGCGACAGTGCCCACGTGGTGGTGACGACGGGCAGGGCGTGCGCGGGCACGCGGGCGAAGGCGTCAGGCAGCACGTCGAGGGTGTCACCGTGCAGCAGCAGGGGAGGGTCGGTGACTGCCAGGGCGATCTCGGCCTCGAGCGCTGCGGCATGCTGCGGCTGATCCGGCGGCAGGCAGGCGCGCAACCACCGGGCGTCGTCCGCATCGGTCACGTCGATCGGATCGAGGTCGATGCCGACACGGGCGACGACCTGGGGAATCGCTTGCTTCGGGACGGGCCGGTCGCCCACGATCGACGCCGACTGCTGGACGGGAGATGACGGATCGCCCAGCGATTGTCCGTTGCTGTAGGTGATGCCGACACGATCGACGTTGAGGTTGAACCCGGCCGAACAGTCCACGTCGATCAACCCCACCGCACTTGCGCCGGTTCGGCGCGCCGCCTCCGCGATGGCCGGATACAGCACGGCGTAGTTTCCGGTCTCGTCGGTCCGCGGCTTCCGGCGTGCGGCAATGGCCGCAACGGAGTCGGTCATGCGCAGCAGTGTGTCGATCGCTGCGCTGGCGGCAGCGTCACCGTCACCGGCGGCATAGGCCGCGGCAAGCGCCGGGGCGCGTCCGGCGAGGGCGAAATCGTGCAGCACGGCCAAGATCACCGTCGGGTGCCGCTTGCGTGCCGGCGCCAACTCGATGGCGCGCAACGCGTCGTCGGACTCGCTTACCGCTACCGCGACACGCGCGTACAGCGGCGATGTGTCAGCGGCGTCGACCTCACCGAAGCGGCGGTACACCTTAGCAGGCGTGCGAGCCCTACCCACCGGATACAGCGCCTCTTGCCGTCGTACCTGGCACCCGGCGATTCTAGGCATTAGAACGACAGATGCTGGCCAGGCAGGTCGCTTCGTGACGACCCCATTGCCGGTGCCGATGCAGTAGGCGGACTGCTTTCGCTGCGCGAACGACATAAACAGTCCATCGCTGGTGCGGACCAACGTTCCACCGGATGTCCCTGTTCCGAACCCGGGAGAATCAACGGCAGATCTCCCAGTTTGCCGGAGCCAGCCGGATCCAGTTTGATTAGCGATTCCAAGCAGCGGCCTAGGAGTATCGTAACGCGGAAGCTGATCGAAGCTGCGTCACGGTGCGCAATGAAAGAGTTGTGGGTGGTGTCCGGTGGAGGTAGTGCGGTGAGTACCTTCGTTGTTCGTGAGGTGTGGGAAGCAGTGACAGATCGTAGACTAAGCGAGGAGCAGCGTAGGCAGTTCTACGAACGTGTCGAGACTGCGGAACTTGCGAAGTACGGACGTCGTGAACTTGAGCAGGCAGGACGGAGAGCCTTACGCACCGTACCAGGAATGGGATCCGTGCTTCGACTCAACGAGTGGCTCGCGACACTGGAAGATGGGGGCACGACTGCCGAGCAGCATCGCAGTCGCGTGGGCGGCGTGGAGGAACTATTCGCTGCAGATCTTTTGGGCGCTATGATCCCGAAGGACCTAAGAGCAGTCGCCGTAAGGGACGGCAGAGTTGTTCAGGAAGTTCTTAAGTATTCACGACATGCAATCAAACGCGCGAGTCAGCTCCTTCCCTCAGGAATGAGACATGAATACCTGTTCAGACGTCTCCTCACGATCTTGCGGAATGAAGAACGTCTGGCTGGCCAAGTTGGCTATGATCCTCTCGATGGAAGGAGCAACCGATTTGACCATCGTCCAAAGGATCCACCTGCGGGTCGTACATGGTGATAATGCGAACAATCCGCGAGGGGCCGCGCAATCTTTCAGACTATGGCTCCATGGCCCTCAGGCGGTCGTGAGCCATGACCGTTCCGCAGTCAGTAGTGCACGCGCAGCCGCTGGATCGGCGAGGCGCTCGGCGAGGGTGAGCACGGCTAGGTCATGCGGCAGGCTCTCGGCGAACTTGAGGCCGCGGATGGCTGCGGGGTCCGGCTCGGGGAGGGGGAGCGGTGCTTCGAGCGCTGCGTTGACGGCCGACTGCATGGCGTCACCGTTAACGCCGGGGCGTAGGCGGAGCCGGTCGTTCTCGTAGCGGGTGCGGGCATCGACGACATCCGGCAAGGCGACCGCGAGGGTCGCGTTGGCCAGGGCGCCTGCCCAGGTCCACCACCACGGGCCCGACGTGTCGATGACCGTCTGCCCTCGGCTCACTGTGTAGGCGGATGACGTACGCGCATCTGCCAGAGCCGCCGTCGCCCGGTCGGTCAACCGCACGGCAGGGGAGTCACCAAGCAGGACGTCGCGCCGCGCCTGGCACACCTCGAACGACATCGGCTGGGGCTGGTTCTGCCACCGGGCCACGCCTGGCTGGCGCACCTCGGTCACCCAGCAGCGGCGCCGCTTCCAGTCGATGTGGGTGACCTCCCACGACCGGCCCGCCAGGACGACGACGCGCGGGCCGTCTACTTTTCGCGTCAGCACCAAGGCGTCGACCGTGCCGATCTGCCGCCGACCGGCGATCACGGCGAACTCGGGTTCCGCAGTGAACACCGACACCAAATCCAGAAAATGACGGCGGCCGTACCGCTGCTCGGCCTCCGGCCCGACGAACAGCATTCCGCCGTCGGACTCAAGGTGAGCCGTGGCGACAAGCCACTCCGCGATCCTCGCACGGTCGTGTTCATCAACTGCGCCGTTCAGCGTGGCGAGCCACTGCTGCCACGTTGCGTCGCCGACCCGGTGCTCCTGCAGGCACAGGCCCAGTAACTGCTGGGCCACGAGGTGGCGCGGGGACGGGGGCGGCGCCACCGGCTCCACCCAACCCTCGCCCCACAGCTTGAGCAGCCCCGCAGCATCGACCAGCGCATCGGGCCGGGTAGCGAGCAGCAGCGCGTTACGCTCGGTGCCGGAACGCCGCCCGGTGCGGCCGAGCCGCTGCAGAAAGGACGACACGGTACGGGGCGCGTCGATCTGGATTACCCGGTCTAGGTCTCCCACGTCGATCCCCAGTTCTAGGGTCGATGTCGAGACGATGACGCAGTCGCGCGCCTCGGCGAAGGCCTGCTCCGCGCGCCGCCGCTCATCGACGGCAACCGACGAATGCGAGACGAACGTCGTGACCCCGCGCTCGCGAAGCTCGAACGCCAGCTCTTCGACCTGGCGCCGAGTCTCACAGAAGACCAGCCGCTTCTCACCGCGATGAAGGGACGAGATGACGGTCGCAGCGTTGGACAGGCTGCCCACGTAGTCCAGCACCACGTCGGCAGAACCACTGCCCACCTCGTCAGTCGACGGCGCCACCACGGACCCTGGGTGGGACGGCGAGGAGCCCTGCAACCACTGGAGCAGCTCCGCCGGATTGCCGACGGTCGCCGACAGCCCGATCCGCTGCAGCCGCCGGCCGGCGAGGCGCTCCAACCGGTCCAGTACCGCGAGCAGATGCCAGCCCCGGTCGTCACCGGCGAACGCGTGCACCTCGTCGACCACAACGGCCCGCAGCTGCCCGAACCACGTGTGCGGGTCGACGCGTGTTGAGATCAACATGGACTCGAGCGACTCCGGCGTGGTCAGCAGCAGGTCTGGGGGATCGCCCAGCAGCCGCTGCCGCTCCGGCGTGGGCGTGTCGCCGTGCCACAGCCCGGCCCGCCTGCCCACCCACGATGCGTAGCTGGCCAGCCGTGGCTCCAGGTTGTTGAGTAGCGCTCGCAGCGGGCACACGTACAGCACCGACAGGCCCGACCAGCCGTCCCGGGCCATCGCCGTCAGCAGCGGGAACACCGCCGCCTCGGTCTTGCCGCCCGCGGTGGGCGCGATCAGCAGCGCGTCGTTACCTGCGAGTAGCGGCTCGACGGCCTCCTCTTGCAGCCGCCGCAGCGACGGCCACTCCAGGGTGTTGACGATGTGGTGGGTCACCACGGGGTGGAGCAGGTCGGCGGCGCTCACAGGTCCAGCTCGACCTCGTCGGGATCGGACGCGGCGGCGTTGCGCTCCACCGGCGTGAGCTCGTCCGGCGCCAGGGTTGGCGCGTAGTGCCGCAGAGGGTCGAAGTCGGCGTGGACGTCGACCCGGTCGAGCACGTCGGCAACCAGCTTCTTCAGAAAAATCCGCGGAGCGACTCCGACCTTGCCGCCGAGCGACCCGATCACGGCTTCGGACAACTTCCGGACGTAGACGTCGTCCACCGTCGCGGTCACCCGATCCGGATGGTCGGCCACGCCAGCGAACAGGTCGCGCACCCGGCGGCCCACCTCCTGCAGCGAGTCGCGGTTGAAGCCCGGCAGCCGGATCTGCACGGCCCGAGGGTTGTCAAACCGCGCCTCCGTCGTGAAGTCCACGGCCAGCCGCTGGGCGAGCGGCGGTAGTCGCTGGACGCCCTGGGTGCCCTGGAAGAACGCGGGCGTCCCGGTGATGAGCAGGTACACGCCAGGGAACCGCCCACGGTCCACCTCGTCGATCAGCTGGCGCAGCGCGTTGAGCGCTTTCTCCCGGACGTCGGACCGGACCCGCTGCAGCGTCTCCACCTCATCGAGGACGACCAGCAGCCCTGAGTGCCCGGAGTCCCGGAGGACGGTAAGCAGCCCCTGCAGGAACCCGAACGCACCGAAGTGATCGAGATCCCCCCGGACACCCGCGGTGCGCCGGATCCGACCCGCCACGTGAGGCTGCCCGGCCAGCCAGGCCGCGAGCCCGTCGGCTGTAGGAACATCACCGGCGGCCGTCGCCGTCCGGTAGCCGCGCAGGGCGGCCGCGAACCCCGGAGCGGTCCGCGACACGTCGGCGAGCCGTCGCTCCAGCAGCGAGTCGACGGTACGGGCGAGCCCAGCCTCGTCAGACTCCGAGACCTCACCGCCGGCGAGTGCGTCCTCCTCCAGCGCGAACAGCCAGGCATCGAGCACCGGGCGGAACGCCGAAGGCGGGAACTCGGCGGTGCTGAGCGCCTCGCAGATCCGCCGATACACCGTCTCCAGCCGGTGCAGCGGCGTCTCGGTCTCCGAGATCTGGACCTCGGCAACGGCCATGCCCTGCGCCTTCGCGCGCTCTCCGAGCCAGCGGGCGAAGAACGTCTTACCAGCCCCGTACTCGCCCCGCACGGCCTTGAACACCGACCCCCCGCCGGCGACAATGTCGAGCTCAGCGAGCAGCGCCGGCTCGAATCGGTCAAGGCCCACCGCGAGCACATCGAGGCCGTTGGACGGGACGGTGCCCCGGCGCAGCGCGTCGACGATCTCACGGCGCCGCCGCTGGCTGACCGACGTGCTCATCGTGACTCACCCAGGCCGAACTGCTCCCGCAGCAACGGCACGTCCAGCACCATCGTGACGCCGTCGGCATCGGGCGCCAAGGCCTCGTAGCCGTCCACTGACAGCAGCCGCCGCGTCGCGGCGAGCACGGTCGTCATCCGCGACACCGGGATCTGCGCGACGGACGCCAGCGTGGTCGAGTGCAGCCGCCCGTCGTTGCGTAACAACGCCTCCAGGATCGCGCGCACCCGCGCCTCGTCCGGCGCGACCCGGCCAACCCGCTTGCGTTGCGCGGCGTACACGTCACTGGCCAGCAGGGCGTCGACGAGAGACGTGACGGGGTCCGCCTCCTGCGCAGCGTCTGCCTGGTCGAACAGCGTGGGCGCAGACTGCTCGCGCTTCCCTGCCGCGGGTCCCGGACGTGAGGGATCCGCGATCGTGGGACGAGCCGGCGGAAGCGGGCTGTGCCACCAGGCGGGCTCGGGCGGCGACCCGGGAACCCAACCCGCAAGCTCGTCGACCGCGCTGAACACGTGCACGGTCAGCGGGACGGCCACCTCCGCGGCGCTCACGCCACCGTGGTAGCCGCCTCCCACCGGCACGTACCGGATCTGCTCCCTCCATGGCACAACCACGGCGCCATTGCCCAGCAGTACCCGCCGCCCGCGCAGGACCACTTCACCGTCACCCGGCGGGCCGGACGACGCAGGTCGCCACCGCGCACCCGCACCGTCCGCGGCCCGGTACTCGCTGCCGCGCTCCACGACGTGACCGTGGTCGGACGTGAGGACGACGACGCGGTCGGTCTGGCGCGCCTCCTCCAGAAGGGGCTCGAGGTGCTGGATCGCATCGACACCCCACGGCGTGCCGCCCGGGTCGAGCTTGTCGAGCGTGTCGTCCACCGTGTTGAGCACGACGGCGAGGACCCTGACGGCAGGGTCACGAACCGCCTCCCGCACGTCGGGCGCCAAGGCGTCTCCAGCGGGCGAACGCAGGTCACCCTTGTGGAAGATCAGACTGGGATGGCCGGTCGCGGCGGCGAAGCCGGACCGCTCCGTCGCCTGGCTTCCGCGCTGTAACGTCCCGGTGAGCAGGCTCGTCCGCGACACTCCTGTGAGCGTGGGCAGGGCCGGCAACACCGCCTGCCGGGCACGGGTCTGGCTCGATACAAGCTCCACCCATCGGCGCTGGCGCAGCCCTTCGGCCACCTCGGTCATCACGCCCGTGCTCATCCCGTCAACGACGACGAGGAGCACAGGGCGCGCGGCGGCGAGCGGGCGGACGACGGACGCGATCAGGTCCTCGACCGGCACGATCCGCCCGAGGGCGGCGTCGTCCTCCGTGACGGTCGCAACGAGGGGCGCAAGCTGCTCGTCGTGGACGGCGCGGCGCTCGAGGACCAACTCGGCAAGCGAGCGGTAAGCCGCGCCGACCTTGGGGTCGGGGTCGCCGGACCAGACGTCCGCGACAGCTCGGTCGACCCAGGCGTCGACCTGCGCCTGGCGGTCGAGCGCTTCGGCCAGGGTGTCGACCCGGTCGGCGCGCGACCCGGAGCGGGGCGCAGCGGCCAGCCAGCGCAGCAGCCGCAGCGCCATGAGCGCAGTGCCAGCCCGCCGGTGTTGACCTGCGGCCTCGTGCTGCCACAGGGTGGCAAACGCGTCCTCGGCCTCGGCCAGGGCGGACGGGACGGGCGACGGCAGGGCGGCGCTCACCGTCGTGGCGAACGCGCGCAGGCGGTGCACGAACGCGCCCTCGAGCTGGTCGGAGTACTTGACGAGGTCCTGCGCGCCGAACTCGCGAAGCAACTCCTCGGCGCGGTGGATGGTCGTGAGAGCGGCGGTCTCGCCGGCGGCGAAGCCCGACGATACGTACGAGGCGGCCGCCCGGGCCCAGGCGCGGGCGTCGGCGTACGGCAGGTCGCGCCCGCCGAGCAGGGACCGCAGCATGCCGCGACCCACTCCAGCGGTCGCGGCTTCCGCCTTCTCGTGCCA
>CAZMXH010000077.1:0-10949 GCA_964570165.1 uncultured Actinomycetes bacterium | reverse complement strand
CCTCGGCGAGCAGCACGTTCATGTGCCCGGGCATCCGGCCGGCCACCGGGTGGATCGCGTACGACACGTCGACCCCGCGGCTGTCCAGCAGGTCCGCAAGCTCCTGGACGGTGTGCTGCGCCTGCGCCACCGCCAGGCCGTAGCCGGGCACCACGACCACCTTGCGGGCGAAGTTGAGCAGGATCGCGATGTCCTCCGGCCCGGCGGAGCGGACGGGTCGCGCCGCGCCGGCGCCAGGGCCTGCAACGGCACCCGCGCGGAACGCCCCGAACAGCACGCCGGCCACCGAGCGGCCCATCGCGGCGGCCATCAGGCGGGTAAGGATCGTTCCGGACGCGCCCACCAGCGTGCCGCCGATGAGCAGCAGCGCGTTGCCGAGCACGTAGCCGCCCGCGGCGACGGCGAGCCCGGTCATCGCGTTCAGCAACGAGATGGCGATCGGTACGTCCGCGCCGCCCACTGGCAGCACGAGCAGGACGCCGACGCCGAGTGCGATCAGCGCTAGGAGGGCCGCGAGCAGCAGGCTTTCACCGTCGATCGCGTAGAGCCACCCCAGGAGGGCCGCCGTCATGGCCAGCGATGCGCCGAAGATCACCGGTCCGCCGGGCAGGATCACGGGGCGCCCGGTCATGAGCTCCTGAAGCTTCAGGAATGTCACGGCCGAGCCGCTGAACGCCACGCTCCCCACCGCCACCGTCAGGACGGCTGCCGCCAGCGGCACAACTGGCGCCGCGCTCTCCAACTCGAGGTACGCGACCAGTGCGGCGGCACCGCCACCCACACCGTTGAACAACGCCACGAGCTGCGGCATCGCCGTCATCGCCACGCCCCGGGCGACGGGGACGCCGATCGCCACGCCCACAGCGATCGCGATCAGAATCCACGGCAGGTTGTCGAGGTCGTAGACGATGAACGTCACGACCATGGCGATCAGCGCACCGGCCGCGCCCACGAGCGTGCCCGCCCGCGCGGTCTTGGGACCCGACAGGCCCTTGAGCGAGAAGACGAAACACACCGCGGCCACGAGGTACGCGACCTGAGCCCAGACGGGGATCACTGCCTACTCCCCGAGGCCCTGAACATCTCGAGCATCCGGTCGGTCACGACGAAGCCGCCGACAAGGTTCAGCGTCGCGAGGACCACGGCCAGCAGGCTGAGCCCGAGCTCGAGCCCGGTGGACGCCTGCCCGGCCACGATCACGGCACCGACCAGGATGATGCCGTGGATCGCGTTCGCGCCGGACATCAGCGGGGTATGCAGGGTGCTCGACACCTTGGACACGACCTCGTACCCGGTGAACACGGCGAGCACGAAGATGGTCAGCAGGGCAATCGACGGGTCCATCTACTCGCCGTCCTCTCCCAACAGCCGACGGGTCTGCTCGTGCCGGACCGTACCGTCCCTGGTCACACAGGCGCTGTCGATGATCTCGTCGTCGAAGTCGGGCTCTACCCGGCCGTCCGATGTCATTAGCAGCAGCAACTCCACAACGTTGGCTGCGTACAGCCTGCTGGCGTGCACCGGAAGCTGGCTCGGGACGTTGCTGCCACCCCACACCCGGACGCCGCCGACCATGATCTCCTCACCGGGGACGGAGCCTTCGACGTTGCCGCCGGAGTCCGCGGCCAGGTCGACCACGACGGAGCCCGCCGCCATCGCCTCCACCGTCGAGCGCTCGACCAGCACCGGCGCCGGGCGGCCCGGCACGGCCGCGGTGGTGATCAGGACGTCGGCCTTGGCGACGTGCGGGGCCAGCAGCTCGCGCTGCAACTTCGCCCGCTCCTCGTCCATCTCTCGGGCATATCCGCCGGCGCCCTCCAGGGTGGGCAGGTCCAGCTCGACGAACTGCGCGCCCAGGCTGCGCACCTCCTCCGCCGCCGCAGCCCGCACGTCGTATGCCGCGACCCTCGCGCCGAGCCGGCGGGCGGTCGCTATGGCCTGCAGCCCGGCGACGCCCGCGCCGAGGACGAGTACGCTCGCCGGCGGGACGGTGCCCGCCGCGGTCATGAACAGCGGGAAGAACTTCGGCAGCCGGTCAGCGGCCACGAGCGCCGCGCGATAGCCGGCAACCAGGGCCTGGGAGGAGAGCGCGTCCATCGCCTGGGCCCGTGAGATCCGCGGGATCAGCTCCATCGCGAACGACGTGACCTTCGCGTCCTTGAGCGCGCGCACCAGGTCGAGCTCCTGGTGGACCGGCAGGAACGAGATGGTCAGCGCGTCGGCCCGCAGGTTGTGGACGCGTTCGGGGCGTATGGGCCGCACCGACAGCACGACGTCGGCGCCTTCCAGTGGATCGGTCGTGACCGTCGCACCGGCTGCCTCGTACGCCTCGTCGGGATGAAGCGAGTGCTCTCCCGCCCCGGCCTCCACCGCGACGTCGAGGCCGGCACCGGTCAGACGGCCGACCAGGTCGGGGACGAGAGCCACCCGGCGTTCGCCAGGCGCCTCCTCCTTGATGACAGCGACCTTCATCAGCTTGGACCCTACCGTCGATTGGGCTGGTCAACGCCCGTGAGGTGGCTCACATGGCACAGCACACCCCACCCTACCGAGGACGGAGGCAGGGTCATGAGAAAGGGCACCAATCAGCCGGACGCCTCCTGTACCCCGGCCGAGCGGCGCGCGTTCACCGTGAGCAGCGTAACCGCACCGGCGACCGCGGAGATGACGGAACCGCCGAGCACGCCGACCTTCGCGTCCGCGGCGAGCTGACTGCCCTCGGCAAAGGCGAGACTCGTGATGAACAGCGAGACGGTGAACCCGATGCCGGCGACCATCGCGAGCCCGGAAACCACTGGCCAGTCGAGCCCGTTCGGCAGCCTGCCAAGGCCGAGCCGGACGGCAAGCCACGAAGCCGCCGTGATCCCGACAGGCTTCCCCACCACCAGGCCGAATGCGACCCCGACGGTCACCGGGGCGCTGAGCGCCTCGGCGAGCACCCCTCCGCGCAGGTCGATCCCGGCGTTGGCGAACGCGAAGATCGGCAGCACGACGTAGGCGCTCCACGGGTGCAGGGCGTGCTCCAGCCGTTCGGCGACCGGTATCGACTCGCCGAGGAGGAACCGGTAGCGCCGCAGGTCCTCGGCGTCCAGCCGCTCGGGCGAGTGCTGTCGCAGGTAGGCGCGGGCCTGGTCCTGGTCGAGCAGCGGCCGGGCGGGAGCGAGCACCCCCATGACCACGCCGGCGATCGTCGCGTGGATTCCCGACTGATACGTGGCGAGCCACACCAGCGCGCCGAGCGCAACGTAGACGGACAGCGACCACACCCGCACCCGGCGCAGCCAGAGCGTGGCGCCGACGCCGAGGACAGCGACGCTCAGCGCGGGCAGCGAGACGTCCGCGGTGTAGAACAGGGCGATCACCGTGATCGCGCCAATGTCGTCCACAATCGCCAGCGTCAGCAGGAACACTCGCGCGGACGACGGTATGCGGTGCCTGCCGAGGATGGCGAGCACGCCCAGCGCGAACGCGATGTCCGTGGCCATCGGGATGCCCCAGCCGGCAGAGCCGTCGCCGGTCGCGTTGAGCACCGCGTACAGCGCGGCGGGCAGCGCCATGCCGCCGAACGCCGCCGCGATCGGCACCGCTGCCTTGCGTCGATCGCGAAGCTCACCGCACACCATCTCGTACTTGATCTCGAGCCCGGCAACGAAAAAGAACAGCGCCATCAGGGCGTCGTTGACCCAGTGCCGCAGGTCCTCGGACAGGTTCAGCGGCCCGGCGGACAGCGTGATCTCTGTCGTCCAGAACTGCTCGTACACGTCCGACCACGGCGTGTTCGCCCACACGAGCGCGAGCACGGTGGCCGCGAGCAGGACGATGCCGCCGGCCGCTTCGACGCGCAGGAAGGACGCGACCGGCCGGCCGACCATCCGGGCCAGCCGCCGCTCGCTGGCAAGCCAGATGGGGCCGGTGCGCCAGATGCCGTTCTCGTCGGCGACTTGGATCTTCGGTAATGGCGTCCGGCGCTCGCGCTCGCTCACCGCATAGAAAGTACCGGGGACGCCGCCCTCCGGCGGGTGAAGCCGGAGATAGCATCGCGACGTCAGCGCCTCCGGTAGTGCCCGATGTTGAACGAGGCGGTCGCGTGGACGGGCTCGTCCAGGGCGGCGAGCCGGGCGGCCAGCGTGGCCTCGTCGATGTGCCAGCTCGACGGGCCCATACGGACGAGCCGCTCGACGTCGGCGGAGGCGAGCGTCAGCGGGAATGTGAGCTCCTCGCGGTGGTCGAGCCCGAGGTGGCTGGCGAGGCCGTGCTCGAGGCGCTCGTCCTTCTGGCGGTCGACGGCCAGCAGGCCCAGCGGCTCCACCAGTTCGGCCAGGTGGGCGGGCGTAGGTGTGACGACCAGCGCGGTCCCGGCGGGCAGCAGCACTCGGCGGAACTCGGCCGCGTTGCGGGGGGCGAAGACGTTGAGCAGTACGGCTACCGACTCGTCGCGCACTGGCCAGGGCCGCCAGGCGTCCCAGACTGCGGCGGCAAGCCGGGGATGCGCGCGGGCCGCCTGGCGTGCGGCGAATTTCGACGCGTCCATGGCCAACCCTCGCGAGCGCGGCACCCGGTCGAGGACGGCGGCCGCGTAGTAGCCCGTCCCCGCTCCGACGTCCAGGATGACGGGAGCGGCGCCGCTGTCGGTGCCGCGGCGAGCGCTGGCGGCGGCGTCCGCGAGCCTGGCTGCAAGTGGACCGTAGTGACCGGCGGCGAGGAACCCGTCGCGTGCCCGCACCATGTCAGCGGTGTCCGCGGTGGTGCGGGACGCGACGCCGGCGAGCAGGTTGACGTACCCCTGCCGGGCGACGTCGAACGTATGCCGCTGCGGGCACTGCAGGGCGCCGTCGCGTTGCTCGAGCCGTCCGGCGCAGACCGGGCACCGCAGCACATCGAGCAGGTCAGCCAGCATCGCGGCGGGGGCTCATGGCTGGAGCCGGACCGCGTCCCACCCGGTCCCGGTGCGGTTGTAGCGAAGCCGGCGGTGGAGCCGGTCCGGGCTGCCGCACCAGAACTCGACCTCGTCGAACACGAGGCGGTACCCGCCCCAGCCCGGCGGGCGGGCGATGTCACCAGAGCTTTCGACGAGCTTTCGGACGGCCGCGCGCAGCGCTTCCTCCCCCTCATCGAAGGGCTCGCTCTGCCGAGATGCCACGGCGATCGCCTGTGCAGCGCGAGGGCGCTCGGCGAACAGCCGGTCGGCCGTCACGTCGTCAAGCCGCTCGAGCCGGCCGCGGACGTTGACCTGCTGGAGCGTCTCCCGCCAGTACAGGGTTCCGGATGCGTACGGGTTGACCTCCGCATCGCGTCCCTTGCGGCTGCCGTACTGCGAGGAGAACATCAGCCCGTCGGCTTCGAGCGCTTTGAGCACCACGACCCGGCTCGAGACCCGTCCATCGCCATCGGCGGTCGCGAGCACGAGCGCTCGCGGCTCGCGCACCCCCTGCCGTTCTGCCGCCGTGATCCAGTTGTCGAGAAGGCCGACGGGGTCCGCCGGCGGGTCGTCAAACTCCGGCGCCTGCGTGCTCGGGTCTCCGGTCAGCGTCTGGGCCGAGTCCTCCATGCGCACCTCCGCATCGTCACGTCCGCTGCATGAGCGTTGCATGCAGTGTCCCGGATCGATCCGCAGGCACTGTCAGGTGACCCGGTGACAACTCCCTGCTGCCCGGTCTCCATGCGGGCCTCGCTTCGGTCCGTGGTTCTGGCTGCAGGGCTTCGGCGGGGGCGCCACCAGGGTCTGCCACACAGCACGAGGCCCGCATACCTGCCACGGTAAGGGCGGCCCTGCTGAACGTGATCGAACGGACGGCAGGGCCGGTGGTCCCAGTACCCGAAGGCCTTTTGCCCTGGACTGTCGGTTCTTTCGGCAGTCAACTGGGACAGACGGGGGATGGAGAGGATCGCTAGCGGATGGACGTGATGACATGAAGATCCTCATCGCCGTCGCAAGCAAGTACGGTGCCACGGAAGAGATCGCCCAGCGAATCGCCCAGAGGCTGGCCGCGAACGGGCATGAGACCCGCGTGCTGGACGCAAACTCCGCGACGGTAAGCGGGTACGACGCGTTCGTGATCGGTAGCGCCGTTTACATGGGCCACTGGATGAGGGACGCCATGGCGTTCGTCCACCGCAGCCGTGACCATCTGGTCCACCAGCCGGTCTGGCTGTTCAGCAGCGGACCGCTGGGCAACGAGACCATGACCAGGGAAGCCGAGGACCCGCTGAAAGCCGCGAAGCCGCAGGAGCTTCCCGAGCTCACCGAAGCCCTGCTCCCGCGCAGACACCGAGTCTTCTTCGGTGCGCTGGACCCGAAGAAGCTCAGCTTCCGCGACAGGATGCTGCGGATGCTGCCGTCGGGCCGCCGGATGCTCCCCGAAGGGGACTTCCGGGACTGGGGCGACATCGATTCGTGGGCCACCGAGATCGCCCGCGGGCTCGAGTCCAGCACCACGAGCGCCGCGTAGCGGCACCCCCGCCAAGGGCGCGTAGCGGCACCCGCAAGATCACGTAGCGGCACCCCACCAGGGTTAGCCACGCGCCGCGAGGTCTGCGTGCCTGCCGCGGCAAGGGTGACCCTGCTGAACGTGATCGACCTACGGGGGGACGGCGCCGCGCAGCGCCGCGGCGGTCAGGTGCGGCAGCCGCGGGCCGGCGTACGCCCGGAACCGGTCCTCGACGTACCTGCACAGCACGGCGGCGTCGACCCGGTCGAGCAGCCCGCTGCCGACCCAGTACGCCTCCACCCTGTCGTCCAGCAACTCGGTCAGCGCCAGGTCGAACCCGGCCTCGGCACGAGGGCCGGTGCCCATCGACACGCAGAAGCACGTCCCCGACGGCTCACCGCAGTTCGCGGCCACGATGAAGGCGTTCTCCCGCCGGGTGGCGTACGTCGGGTCCTGAGCGCCGCGCTGGAGGAAGACCTTGTCCTGGACGGCGACGGCGTGCAGGGCGCACGCGCGGGCGGCGAGGAACGCCAGCCGCGGCGCCTCCTCGTCGCTGCCGTCGCTCACCTGCAGCCCGCCGTCGTCCGTCCGGCGGATCCGCGTCAGCAGCGTGTGCGGAGGGAACAGGAACTGCTTCCACGAGTGCGGCCCCACCGCGTAGCCGAACAGCGCGTCGTCGTCGCGGCGGCGCAGCCGGTAGGTGCCGCCGTCCTGCTCGTCGGTCCACCCGCGCGGCAGGTCGGCGAGCGAGGCGACGTCGTCGTAGACGATCGCGCCGTCGCGGATCGTGGGACCGATGACGCGGTACGACCGGTGCCGCAAGGCCGCCACGAGCGCCTCCAGCGCACCCAGGTCGAGTACGCGGCTACCGCTGCCAGGCGCGTCCACGGTGCCAGGTTCCCGCGCCGGGTCGCCGCTTCGCTAGATGACCTCCGGCATCGCCCGGTGGGACTTCGGACCCTGCAGGCCGCCGCGGTCGCCCGGCTAGACAGAAGGTAAGGATTCCAAGGACGCCAGGGAGGTAGGGCCCGTGTTCGAGGTCCGGATCCACGGCCGAGGCAGCCAGGGAGTCGTGACGGCGGCCGAGCTGCTGTCGGTGGCGGCGTTCCTGGGCGGTAAGCATGCGCAGGCGTTCCCGCACTTCGGCTCCGAACGCATGGGCGCGCCGGTGGTCGCGTACTGCAGGATCGACGACCGGCAGATCCGCACGCGGGAGCCGGTCGAGCGTCCGGACGCGCTGATCATCCAAGACTCGACCCTGCTGGCCAGCCGGGATGTGCTGTTCCAGGGTCTGTCCCGCACGGGCTACGCCATCGTGAACACCACCCGGACCGCGGCCGACCTCGGGCTCGACGAGCTGATCCGGCGCGACCGGCTCGTGACTGTGCCCGCCACCCAGCTCGCGCTCGACTACGTGGGACGACCCGTTCCCAACGCCGTGATGCTGGGCGCCTTCGCCGCCGTCACAGGCCGGGTATCGCTCGAATCGGTCGTCGAGGCGATCAGGGACCGGTTCGGCGCAGAGATCGGCGAACGCAACGCCGCCGCGGCGAGCGCGGCCTACACCGCGGTCGCGAGCACCAAGGAGCCGACCTATGCGTAGCCAGCTCGAGGGTTCCCGCGCGGTCGGCGACGCCGTGGCCCGCTGCCGGCCGGAGGTTGTCTGCGCGTACCCGATCACGCCGCAGACGCACATCGTCGAGCACGTCGGCCGGCTGGCGAAGTCCGGGGAGCTCGCGCCGTGCGAGTTCATCAACGTCGAGTCGGAGTTCGCCGCGCTGTCAGTGGCGATCGGTGCCTCGGCGACCGGCGCGCGAACCTACACCGCCACCTCCAGCCAGGGGCTGCTGTTCATGGCCGAAACGCTGTACAACGCGGCCGGGCTGGGCCTGCCGATCGTGATGACCGTGGCCAACCGCGCGCTCGGCGCCCCGATCAACATCTGGAACGACCACTCCGACAGCATGTCGCAGCGCGACTCCGGCTGGGTGCAGCTGTACGCCGCGAGCAACCAGCACGCCGCCGACCTGCACCTGCTGGCGTTCCGGCTGGCCGAGGAGCTGTCGGTGCCGGTGATGGTGTGTGTCGACGGGTTCGTGCTCACCCACGCGTTCGAGGCGGTGGACCTGCCCGATGCGGCGCGGGTGGACCGGTTCCTGCCCGCGTTCCGCCCCCGGCAGGTACTCGACCCGGAGCACCCGGTCTCGATCGGGGCGATGGTGGGGCCGGACGCCTTCACCGAGGTGCGCTACCTGGCCCACACCACCGCGCTGCGGGCCACCGACCGGATCCCGGCGCTCGCGGCCGAGCTGGCGTCGGTACTGGGCCGCCCGGTGCCCGCGCCGCTCCACCCGTACCGGCTGGCCGGGGCGGAGACGGTGGTGGTCGCGCTCGGTTCGGTACTCGGCACCGTCCAGGACACAGTGGACGAGCTGCGGCAGGGCGGCCGGAAGGTGGGTGCGCTCGGGCTGACCGCGTTCCGCCCGTTCCCTGCTGCGGCCCTGCGCCAGGCACTCACCGGCGCGACCCGGGTGGTGGTGCTGGAACGGGCGTTCACGCCCGGGGTGGGTGGCATCGTCACGGCCGACCTGCGGGCCGCTCTCGCCGACCTGGACGTCTCCGCCCGCACGGTGGTGGCCGGGCTGGGCGGCCGGGCGGTGACCCGCGACTCGCTGCGGCGCGTGCTCACCGCCGCGCATGAGGACGCGCTGGCCCCGCTGACCTTCCTGGATCTGCGGCGGGACTTGGTCGCGTCGGCCGAGAGGGGGGCGTGACATGGCCTACCCGGATGTACGCCAGACGGCTGACCGGACCGCCGGCAACCGGCTACTACCGCTGCGGCAGCGGGCGGTACAGGCCGACCCGGACCGGCCGGGCACCCTCGCCTCCGGGCACCGGGCGTGCCAGGGCTGCGGCGAGGCGCTGGGCGCCCGGTGGGTGCTGGACGCGGCGATGCGGGCGACCGGCGGCCGGCTGGTGACCGTCAACGCCACCGGCTGCCTGGAGGTGTTCACGACCCCGTATCCCGAGACCGCGTGGCGGGTGGCCTGGCTGCACTCGCTCTTCGGCAACGCCCCCGCGGTGGCGAGCGGGGTGGCCGCGGCGCTGCGTGCCCAGGGCCGCACCGACATCCGGGTGGTGGGCCAGGGTGGCGACGGCGGCACTGTGGACATCGGGTTCGGCACCCTCTCCGGCATGTTCGAGCGCGACGACGACGTGCTCTACGTCTGCTACGACAACGAGGCGTACATGAACACCGGGGTGCAGCGCTCGGGCGCCACCCCGCCGGCGGCGCGCACCAGCACCACCCCGGCGCTGGGCCCGGCCCCGGGCAACCCGTTCGGGCAGGGCAAGGACGTGCCCCGGATCGCGATGGCGCACGAGGTCCCGTACGTCGCCACCGCGACCGTGGCCGACCCGCGCGACCTGGAGCGCAAGGTGTTCCGGGCGATGGCCTTCCGCGGCGCGCGCTACCTACACGTGCTCGTGCCCTGCCCGCTGGGTTGGGGTGCCGCCCCGCACGACACCATCCACCTGGCCCGCCTGGCGGTCCAGACCGGACTCTTCCCGCTCTTCGAGGCCGAGGCCGGGGAGGTGGTGGCGGTGACCAGACTGCCGGGGCCGAAGGTGCCGGTGGCGGAGTACCTGCGGCGCCAACGGCGCTACGCCCACCTGTTCGCCGAGCCACCCCGGACCGACGTGATCGCGGCGGTCCAGGCGATCGCCGACCGGAACATCGCCCGTTACGGGCTGGAGGTGGTGCCAGATGCCTGAGTCGGCCGCGCAGCAGCTCCCGTTCGCGATCACGCTGCGGGCCGGTACCAGCCTCGCCAACCGGACCGGCGCCTGGCGCAGCGAACGGCCGGTCTACCGCGACCTGATGCCGCCGTGCAACGATGCCTGCCCGGCCGGGGAGGACGTGCAGGGCTGGCTCCGCCTGGTCCAAGAGGGACGGTACGAGCAGGCGTGGCGCCGGCTGATGCGGGACAACCCGTTTCCCGCGGTGATGGGACGGGTCTGCTACCACCCGTGCCAGGCCGCCTGTAACCGGGCGCAGCTCGACGAGGAGGTCGGCATCAACGCGGTGGAGCGCTTCCTGGGGGACGAGGCGATCCGCCGCGGCTGGCGGGTAACGGTGGACGCCGCCGCCACCGGCCGGCGGGTGCTGATCGTCGGGGCCGGCCCCGCCGGCCTGTCGGCCGCGTACCAGTTGCGGCTCCGCGGGCACGAGGTGGTCGTGCGGGACGCCGGCACCCGCCCCGGCGGCATGATGCGCTACGGCATCCCCACCTACCGGCTGCCGCGCGACGTGCTCGACGCGGAGATCGACCGGCTCACCACCCTGGGCGTACGCCTGGAGCTGGGCCGGGCCGTGACCGATGTGGCCGCCGCCATGCGGGAGGAGGGCTTCGACGCGGTCTTCCTCGCCATCGGGGCGCAGCTGAGCCGGCGCACCTACCTGCCGGCGGGTGACTCGGCGAAGATCCTGGACGCGCTGACGCTGCTACGGGACACCGCCGA
>CAZMXH010000076.1:0-11091 GCA_964570165.1 uncultured Actinomycetes bacterium | reverse complement strand
ACACCTGCCCGAACCCACCGGTCGCCAGGACGACCGCACGACCCAGCCCGGCGCCCACCCCGTCGCGCTGGCCCTCCCCGATGACATGCAGCGTCACGCCGCAGGCCCGGCCGGCCGCGTCGGTCAGCACGTCCACCACGAGGGCGTGCTCGATGACCTCGATCCCGGGATCCTCCCGCACGGCGTGCAGCGCCTCGATCAGCGCGCGGGAGATCTCCCGGCCGGTGGCGTCCCCGCCGGCATGGGCGATCCGGTCACGCAGATGCCCGCCCTCGCGGGTGAGCGCGATCTCGCCGCTGTCCGTGCGCTCGAACCGTGTGCCCAGCGCCGCCAGCTCGCGAACGCGCTTGGGGCCCTCGGTGACCAGCACCCGGACCGCGCTCTCATCGCAGATGCCCACGCCGGCGACCAGCGTGTCGCGCAGGTGGTCATCGGGGCTGTCGTCGGGATGAAGCGCCGCCGCGATACCGCCCTGCGCCCAGAACGTCGAACTCTCGCTGAGCGTCGTCTTGGTCACCAGCAGCACGGTGCCGGAGCGGCGCGCCTCGAGCGCGGTCGTCAGCCCGGCGATGCCGCTTCCGACGACGATGACGTCCGCGTGCGTGGTCCAACCCGGTTCGGGCGTCAGCAAGCGGCTGGGCAGCCGGGGGACGGTCACGTCGGAAACCCTAGCCCACCGGCCGTCAGGGCATCCGGCTGCGTCGGCGCTGCTCAGCGACTTGTCCGGCCTGACAGGTCGAGCGGGGGGCGTCGGCTGTCATGCCAGCTGCACCGGACGGTTGTCGATCAGGTGGGTCGAGCCGACCCGTCCGGCGACGAGCAGCCGGGCCGGCCCGCTACTCGGGCGGGTGCGGAGCATCGGGTCGCGCAACTCGAGGTAGTCGACGGCCAGCCCGGGCGCCTGGTCCAGCACGGTGCGCGCTGCGGCGAGGACCGCGCTCGCCCCGCCCGTCGCGGCGGCCGCTCCAGCCTCGAGGGCCCTGGGCAGCGCCAGCGCCTGCTCCCGTTCGGCGGCGGACAGATAGACGTTGCGGCTGGACAGCGCCAGCCCGTCCGGGTCGCGGACGGTGGGGACGCCCACGATCCGGTACGGCATGTCCAGGTCGGCGACCATCCGGCGGACCAGCACGAGCTGCTGGTAGTCCTTCTCCCCGAACATGGCATACCTCGGGGCGGTGAGGTTGAGCAGCTTCGACACCACTGTGAGAACGCCGGCGAAGTGCGTGGGCCGCACGGCACCCTCCAGCTCCGCGGCCAGCGGACCGGGGTCGACCGTCACCTGTGGTTCGCCGTCCGGGTACATCTCCTGGCGGTCGGGCGCGAACACGATGTCGACACCCTCGGCCCGGCACACGTCGAGATCGGCGTCGAACGTCCGCGGATACCTGTCGAAGTCCTCTCCCGGACCGAACTGCAGCGGGTTGACGAAGATGGTGACGAGGACGAGACCGCCGGAACCCACTCTGTCCCGTGCCGCCCGCATCAGCGCCACGTGGCCGGCATGCATCGCTCCCATAGTCATAACGACCGCCGACTCGCGCCCATCAGCACCTCCGCGCAACTCGGCGAGCTTGGCCCGAGTCTCGACGACGGTCGGCTCCCGATCGTTGCGCATGGCCAGCACGATAGACGTCGCCACCCGTGACATGGACGACGTGCAGGGGCTGTGCGAACGGATCATCGTCGTCGACCATGGCAGGAAGGCGTACGACGGCACCCTCGACGGCCTCGTCGCCAGGGTTGGCGCCGCCCGGATCATGACGCTGGACCTGCACGAGCCCTCTGCCCCTCTCGACTCCATCCCCGGCACCACCCTGATCCACGTCGAGCCGGACGGGCTGCGGCAGCGCCTCGCGCTCGCGCCGGGTGAGGCGACAGCGGCGGCCGTTCTCGCACAGGTCAGCGAGCGGGTGGCGGTCCGCGACCTCACGATCGACGAACCCCACATCGAAGACGTCGTCCGCCGCCTCTACGCATCGGGCCTATGACGCCGGGCAGGGTGCAATGATCACGGAGAGAGGGCGTCCAGCAACGGCTCGGCGTCCGTGGCCTTGAGCCGCCCCGAGGCCAGCGCCCGCGCGGCAGTGCGCCGCGCCAGCTGGACGTATGTCGCCACCGCTTCGGGGGCCGCACGGCCGATCTCACCGACATGGGTGGCGACCGTTCCCGCGTCCCCGCGCGCTACCGGCCCGGTGAGGGCGGCGTCCCCCGAACGAAGGGCGTTGTCCAGCGCCGCGGCCATCAGCGGGGCGAGCACCTTGTCCGGTTGCTCCACGCCCGCTTGCTGCAACAGGTCCAGGGCGTCGGCGACGAGCGTCACGAGATGGTTGGCGCCATGCGCGAGCGCCGCATGGTAGAGGGCCCGGTGCTCCTCGACGATCCGGACCGGCTCCGAGCCCATCTCCACGACCAGCGCCTCGGCCACGGGCCACAGCCGTGTCGGCGCGGTCACGCCGAACACTGCACCGCTGAGCCGCTCAAGGTCCACATCCGTGCCGGTGAACGTCATCGCCGGGTGGAGCGCAAGGGGCAGCCCGCCGGCCCGCGTGGCGGGGTCCAGCACCCCGATGCCGTAACGCCCGCTGGTATGCACGAGCAGCTGGCCCTCCCTGACCGTGCCGGTCGCGGCCAGGCCTTCGACCAGACCGGGGAGCACGTCGTCCGGCACGGTGAGCAGGACCAGGCTGGCACGCTCGAACACCTCGGCGACCGTGACCAAGGGGACGCCTGGCAGCAGCGAGTGGGCCCGGTGCTTGCTGGCCACCGACACGCCGTACCCGGCGACGACGCGGTGACCGGCCCGTGCCAGCGCCGCGCCGAGAACCGCACCCACGCGCCCCGTGCCGACGACACCGACGTCGAGCCTCGCCGGTCGTTCGTCCGTCGTCATGCCTCGAACCTACTCTGGAAGACCACCACACGGGACGAGCAGACACCTGAGGCTCATCGTCGGACACGGCGCAGCCACAGCAGTCCCACGACCGGCAGCACCAGCGGGATGAATAAGTACCCGGCGCCGAAGTACGACCACACGGTGTCACGCGGGAAGTCGCCGGGCGAGAGCAGCGTCAACGTACCCACGGTCAGGACACCTAGCAGTTCCACCGTGCACGCACCGACCGCCACCCGGTACGCCCGCGGACCCGGCCGCGCGAGAGCCACCGTCGCCACCAGGTACACCGCCGCAGCGAACGCCGACAGCAGGAACGGCACCGGTGCCTCCTCGAACCGGGTCGCGATCTGGTATCCGGACCGGGAACCGGCGGCCACCGCGAACAACGCGTAGACGGCCACCAGTACCCGCCCGGGTCCGCTGCTTGTACGGACGGATCCGGCTGCGGAGCCGCCTGCACGGGGGGTCTCAGCCACCGGTGCCTTCCCACAACTGCTGCAGCCGCACCACGATGACCGGTATCGCGAGAGCCGCGATGACGAGGACACCCGTCCCCCACCGGCTCTTCTCCGCCAACGCCCAGAACAGCCCGATCGGGAGCACGAGCATCACCACCACGAGGTAAGCGATGAACAACCCGAGTTGGGCGGGGGCACCCTGCACCGCCAGCATCACCAGCGCGAGGACAAGCTGGACGAGGAGCAGCAGTTCCACGACGCCGGCGCCGATCACGTGTGGCTCCCGCGGGACTTGGCCGCGAACCATCGCGTACAGGCACCACGCGGCGTAGGCGAGCGCGGCGACGATCACTGCGTAAGCGACCGGATCGACCACGTGCGCCACCCTATTCTGTGCCACTCCCGTCAGGGTCGCCAGGTGTGTCCAGCCTGGCCAGCGAGTTGTCCGGCCTGACAGGTCGCGTGGCGTCGCGTGGAGGGGCGATGCCTACGTGCCTTACGATCACGGTATTTGTTCGGCGGTAGGGGTCGGATGCTCGCCGATGCCTTCGCTGCTACGTCGTGGCCAGGGGAGCTACGCCGGCAGCAGGCGGCAGCCTTGGACGCACTGAGCGCGGCATGGGCGACGGGCCGCCGCCGGGCTTGGCTCGCCCTGCCGCCGGGTGCCGGCAAGACTCTCGTGGGTCTCGAAGCGGCGCGACGACTGGCGCGACGCACCGTCATCTTCGGGCCCAACACCGCAATCCAGGCGCAGTGGATCAAGGAATGGTCCTCCTTTCGCCCCGCCACCGTCCCGGCCGGGGACCATCGCACGCTGCAGGCGCCGGTGACCGCCCTTACCTACCAGTCGCTCGCGGTTTTCGACCCTGATGCCGAGGTGGACGAGGAGGGCCATGCCACTGTTGCCCCTGTGCCCGCTGCGGTCGGAGCCCGTCGGCGTCGCGGGCTCCTTGCCCGGCTGCACGCCAATGGCCAGGCTCTCGTCGATGCGCTGCACGACGCCGGACCGGTCACGCTAATTCTCGACGAGGCGCATCATCTGCTCGAAGTGTGGGGTGCCCTGCTCGCCGAGTTGCTTGACCTGCTGCCCGACGCCAGCGTCATCGGGCTCACAGCAACCCCGCCCACGACGCTCACGTCCGACCAGGCCGAACTGGTGGACCGGCTGTTCGGACACCCGATCTACTCGGCCTCCGTGCCGTCTCTTGTCAAGGACGGCTACCTGGCACCATTCGCCGAGCTCGCGTGGCTGGTGACGCCTACTCCGCAGGAGGACGCCTGGCTTGGGGCCGAGGCCGAGCGGTTCACCGAACTGCGCACCGATCTGATGAACCCGGACTTCGCGACCGTGGGTCTGTTCGAGTGGCTCGATCGCCGCTTCGTTGAGCGGGCCGGGCCACACGGCGCCCCGATCTCGTGGTTCAAGCTGGAACGGGCCGATCCGGATCTTGCCACCGCCATACTGCGATTGCATGTCGCCGGGCTGGTAGGGCTCCCGGACGGTGCCGTGGTGCGAGAGGAGCACCGTCGTGAGCCTTCGGCGGCGGACTGGGTTTGCGTGCTCGACGACTACGTGCGGCGTTTTCTGCGCGCCTCTCCCGACCCAGTGGATGCTGCCGCGCTCGAGCGGATTCGGCGCGTGTTGCCGTCCCTGGGGTACCGGCTGACCAAGCACGGCATCCGGACCGGCCGATCTCCTGTCGACCGGGTGATCGCCCGCAGCGAGGCGAAGACGCACGGCGGCGTCGAGATAATCGCGTGGGAGTCGGCCACCCTCGGCGAGCGGCTTCGAGCGCTCGTGCTATGCGACCACGAGCGAGCGTCCGCGACGTTGCCGGCGAGGTTGGTCGGTGTCCTCGACGCCGACGCCGGCTCCGCCCGGCTGATGCTCGAGAACCTCCTGGCCGACCCGCGCACCGCAGCGCTGAACCCGATGCTTGTGACCGGCAGCACGGTCGCGGCCTCTCCAAGCACGGCCCGCGACTTCGTGGCGTGGGCCGCCGACCACGTCGACCTGCAACCGGTACCGGGCGGTGACGGAGTCGTCGAACTCGAGGGCTCCTGGTCGAGCCGGACCTGGGTACCGCTCGTGACGCGATACTTCGAGTCCGGCAGGTGTCGCGTGCTGGTCGGCACGAGGGCGTTGCTCGGCGAGGGCTGGAACGCGCCGATCGTCAACACGCTCGTCGACCTGACAACCGCGACGACGCCCACCGCGGTCGTGCAGACTCGCGGGCGCGCGCTGCGCACCGACCCGTCCTGGCCGGACAAGGTCGCCACCAACTGGTCCGTCGTGTGCCTCAGCGAGAGCCACCCGGGAGGATCGGCCGACTGGGATCGGTTCGTGCGCAAGCACACCGGCTACCTCGCCGTGGACACGTGGG
Organism: uncultured Actinomycetes bacterium; assembly: GCA_964570165.1. Classification (GTDB taxonomy): domain Bacteria; phylum Actinomycetota; class Actinomycetes; order Jiangellales; family Jiangellaceae; genus JBMCTR01. The sequence continues at coordinate 5,356 of CAZMXH010000076.1, read as the reverse complement.
GCGAGATCGTGGACGGCGTTGCGCATGTGGACGACCAGTTCTCGCCGTACAAGCCCTCACCTGCCGCCCAGTTCGACACGCTAAACGCGCAGATGCTCGAGCGCAGCACGAACCTGCCGCAGATCAGGGAGTCCTGGCGTGTCGGGGAGCCGTACGACGACAGCTTCGCCCACGAGCTTCGAGTCGTCGTGACACCGCCGTCGCCAGGCCAACCCCGGCCCCGGGCCGAGCCCAGCGCACCGGCGACGCCGCCCGTCGCGGTTCCGACTGACGCCGGCATCGCACCGGCGGCCACCATGACCGGCAGGTGGCAGCAGTCGTTCGACCGCAGGTGGATGGTCGGCGTCCGGCCGCCGGGCCTCACGATCATCATTCTGCTCACGGCGGCGGCGGCGCTGCTCCCGGCCTCCGGAGCGGCGGGCGGCATGGCGGCCTTCCTAACCGTGGCGGTGCTGTGGGCTGCAAGCGCTCTGGCGGTCGTGACGCACCATCGGGCGCGTGTTGCCCGAGCGGCCGGTCGGCTGCTCTGGGAGACTGCAGCCGAGCCCGCCGATCTCGGATCGATGGCGCGAGCCGTCGCCGACGCGATGCGCGCCGCCGGCCTTTCGCCGGTCGGGGCGGAGGCGGTGCGAATCGATCTCGACCGCTCTGGAACGTACCGGGCGAGGCTCGGTGGCGTGCCGGTCGACGTCTCGGAGGCCTTCGTGGCAGCGCTGGACGAGGTCCTTGCGCCGCTGAGCTCGCCACGTTATGTGATTCCCCGGTACATCCTGGCACCACCGTCGAACCTTCGACGTGCCGGTCGCGCCTGGCTGTCGGGAAGGCCGAGCCGAACGCCGCCGTCTACCATGCTGTGCCGGAGCAACTCGCTACCAATGCGACCCGCGCTCGTACCTTTGCGCGAGCCTGGGCGCGTTGGGTGAGCCGCGGGGCCGTCCAGTACACGGGAAGCCCCGAAGGCGCCGGCATCCTCGCGGCGCAGCGCGGCCAGGATCCGTTCGCAGCGACCACTTTGCTGCGCGTGACCTGGTCCTAGGGCCTCCTCTCACCCCACTGTTCGAGGACGGCGGCGGCCCTATCGTGGATGCGTGACATGGCCGACCTGGCGCCAGGCGATGCAGCGGGCGCTGTACGGGCCGGACGGCTTCTTCCGCCGCGAGCGCCCGGCCGACCACTTCCGGACATCCGTCCACGCCAGCGGCCTGTTCGCCGGCGCCCTGGCCCGGCTCGCCGATCGTACGGATGCGCGCGTGATCGTCGACGTGGGCGCAGGAGGCGGCGAACTGCTCGCGGCAGTGGTCAAGCAACGCCCGGATCTCGAGTTGGTCGGAGTTGACGTGGCCGACCGGCCCCCGCACCTCCCGCATCGGGTCGAGTGGACCCGCAGCATGCCCGCCGGCCTGGCGCGCGCCCTGGTCATCGCCAACGAGTGGCTGGACAACGTGCCGGTCGACATCGCCGAGGTGGACGAGGACGGCTGCTCGAGGCTGGTGCACGTCGATACCGCTACGGGGCGGGAGAGCCTCGGTGAGCGCGTCACCGCCGAGGATGCCGCCTGGCTCGACCGGTGGTGGCCGCTGTCCGGCACCGAGCCGGGAACGCGGGCGGAGATCGGCCACCCGCGGGACTCCGCCTGGGCCAATGTCGTCGCCAACGTCCGGGCCGGCGTCCTGGTGGTCGCGGACTACTGCCACGTGCACCCCAACCGGCCGCCGGGCGGCACGCTGACCGCGTACCAGGAAGGGCGGATCGTGCCCGCCGTACCCGACGGCTCCCGGGACATCACGGCCCACGTCGCGCTGGACTCCGTGGCCGCGGCCGGCACGGCAGCGGGGGCCTCGGCGAGCGTCCTGACCTCTCAGCGGCATGCGCTACGGATGCTCGGCGTCAACGCCAGGCTCCCGCCACACCGGCTGGCCAGGACCGACCCGCCGGCGTATGTCGCGGCCCTCGCGCGGACGAGCGAGGCCGCCGAACTGCTCGACAGCGCCGGACTAGGCGGGTTCGGGTGGCTGGTTCAGGCGGTGGGGACTGAACTCCCGCCCGAGCTTGCCGCGTCGCCGCGGCTCTGACCGACCACGCCGGGCACCGGCTCTGCCGCGTCGGTCCCGGCCGCCACGATCCGGTTTGCGGCGTCGACGTGCACAACCTGCGGCTTCCAGTCCCTCGCCCGCTCGTCCTCCACGGTCGCGTACGAGATCAGGATGATGAGGTCACCGGGCTGCACCAGCCGGGCAGCTGCGCCGTTGATGCCGATCATCCCGGAACCGCGCGGACCCGGGATGGCGTAGGTCGTCAGCCGCGCACCGTTGGTGATGTCCACCACGTCGACCTGCTCGTGCGGCAACAGGTCTGCCGCGTCCATCAGGTCCTCGTCGACCGTTACCGATCCCACATAGTGCAGGTCAGCCTGGGTCGCGGTGGCCCGGTGGATCTTGCTTTTCATCATCGTCCGGAACACTGTCGCTCCTGGTGTCGTCGATCGATGCGGCGACCGTGCCGTCACCGTCGGTGATATCAACGCTTTGCCGGGGCGCCGCCATCCATCGTTCTGGAACGTCCGCCCGCCGTGCCAGCCGGGCCCGCCGCGCCTGCCCCTCCAGGATCGCGCGCGCATCCTGCTGCGGGCGGTGCCGGATCACCGCGTCCACCGGTCCGGGCGTCGTGTCGACCCGCACGGTAGCAAGGCCGAGCAGCCGCTGCAGCGGGCCCTGCGTGAGGCGCACGCTCTGCGTCTTGGCGTGCGGCACGATCGTCAGCGTCCGGTGCAGCACACCTTCCCGGGCGACTATCACCCGGTCGTCGGTGCCGTACGCGAGCCGAAGCCAGCCGATCGGGCGCAGCCACGCCGCGCGTCGCGGCACCGGCGAGAGATCCACCGCCGCCGGCTCGGCCCCCGGGAGCACCTCGCGGAGCACCCTGATGGCGTCTTGGAACGTGCCCACGGGCAGCAGTCTCGACGTGTTCGCATCGCCGGACGACGAGCCCGAGTAGCCCGCGACTTCGACGTCGACCCGTACCCAGCCGCGTAGCCGCCACAGCAGCGGCTGCACGATCACCACACCCTGGATCCGGCCCGGGGGTATGGTCTGCGCCCGGGTGTCCAGCAGGCCCTTGCGAATACGGAACCCGTCCGGCGAGTCGGCGAGCGTGAATCCGAAGTTGCGGCCGAGCTGGTACCACAATGCCCCGCCGACCCCGATCAGCCCGGGGACGAGGCTGGGCAATGCCACGGCGACCGGGCCCCCCGCTCCGAAGGTGACGGCCCCGCCCAGCCCAACCAGGACGATGATAAGGATGACGCTGAAGATGAACGCGCCCGACAGCACCGTGGATCCGGCCAGTCGGCCGAGCGAGACCTGATGTACGAGCCGCTCCGGCGCTTCCGGCGTGTCCGCGTCGATGCCGGCGCTGCGCGCCAGCAGTTCGGCTCGCAGCCGAACCGCGTCGTCGGCCGACAGGTACGCCAGCGGCGCCTCCGACTCGCCACCGCCTGCCACCTCCATCCGCAGTTCCGACAGGCCGAGGAGCCGTCCGGCCAGCGGGCGGACCACGTCCACTGCTTGCAGCCGGTCCATCCGAACCCGCCGCGAGCGGCGATGCAGGATTCCGGAGTCGATCCGCAGGTCGTCGCCGTCGAACCCGTACCTGGTGAACCACCAGGACGCGAAGCCGAAGGCGAAGCCGATGATCGCGATGACCGGCACGATGAGCAGCAGCCGACCCGGATTGTCGGTACGGAACGCGTCCTGGCCGACGTACGCCAGGCCCGCGGCGAGGAAGGCCCAGCCCCGTAGCAGCGGAGTAAGCGGATGGAGCCGGCGAAAATGAGCAGGGGTGCGGTCCGCCGCCCCCCGGTACCCTTCCGGCTCGGGGGCCGCGCCGGACGGCTGCACATCGCTTCGCGCGCCGTCGTCAGGCTGCTGCCCCAACCCTTCAGCGGACCGCTTGGAGTCACCCACGCCCGGCAGCGTAGCTCGCCCGCGGCTGCTCGGCCGCACGGTGGCAGCCGGGCGTCGCCACCCGGCCGGAAGGTCCGGGATGGCTACAGGCCCGCGGCGCGAGCTTCGCCGAGTGCGGCGAGGCGGTCTCGCAGCCGGGCGGCCTCGTCGTGTGGCAGCCCGGGAATGCTCGCATCGGTCGCCGGCGAGGCGGTGTGCAACTGGACGGTGGCGATGCCGACACGGCGCTCCAGCGGTCCCGATCGCACATCGACGAACTGCATCCGGCCGTACGGCACCACGGTGAGCTTGCGGAACAGCACACCGCGCTTGACCAGCAGATCGTCGTCCCGCTCCGCGTAACCCCAGGCCCGCCAGTTTCGCGGGATCAGCCACAGTCCCCATACCAGGACGACGGCGACGAGCAGCACGCCGAGGACGGTGATCCACCACCAGCCGGTCGCCCATCCGACGACGACCACCGCCACGGTCGCGACCGCGAGCCAGCCGAGCAGGAGGGCCCGGCGTAGCCTCGCCAGGGCCACCGACACCGGCTGCCACTTCTCCCCGGGTGGGGCGAACACCTGACTCACGCCATGGAGGGTACGCGACCGGTGACGGCGGAGCGGTAACCAGGAGTGCGATACGGCCATCGACAGGACGCTTCGATGGCACACTCGAAGTGTGACCTCCGAGGCGACCGTAGGCATCGGATCCGGCGTCGGCGAGCTTGCCACCACCGACATGGTGCTGGACATTGGCCCCCAGCACCCGGCCACGCACGGCGTCCTGCGACTTCGGCTCACCCTGGACGGCGAGCGCATCGAGCAGTGCGAGCCGATCGTCGGCCACCTTCACCGAGGGGCCGAGAAGCTGTTCGAGGTGCGCGACTACCGCCAGATCGTGGTGCTGGCAAACCGCCACGACTGGCTCTCGGCGTTCAGCAACGAGCTCTGCGTCGTGCTGGCGGCCGAGCGGATGCTCGGCGCGGACGCTGCTCGCCGAGTTGAACCGGGTGCTCAGCCACCTGATGTTCCTCGGGTCGTACCCGCTGGAGATCGGGGCCATCACGCCGATCCACTACGCGTTCCGCGAGCGCGAGGCCATCCAGCAGGTCATGGAGGAGATCTCGGGCGGCCGGATGCTCTACATGTTCAACCGGGTCGGCGGTCTCAAGGACGACCTGCCGGCCGGCTGGCTGGATCGGGTCTCGACGGCGATCGCGGGAGTACGGCACCGGCTGCCGGCGATGCGCGACATGATGCTGGACAACGAGATCTTCCGGGCGCGGACGCGCGGCATCGGCGTGCTCGACGCGGCGACGGTGCACGCGTACGGCGTGTCCGGGCCGATCGCGCGGGCCGCCGGTGTCGACACGGACCTGCGCCGGGACGAGCCGTACCTGGCGTACGGCG
>CAZMXH010000075.1:0-11162 GCA_964570165.1 uncultured Actinomycetes bacterium | reverse complement strand
GTCGCCGTGCGCGATCGTCGCCAGCCGCTGCACGTAGGTGCCCAACACCCGGCCGAACGCCTCGGTCTCGGCCTCGCCCAGCTGCGGGAAGCGCTCGGCCACGAGCGCCACCGCGCAGTGGAGCTCGCAGAGCTGCTGCCCGGGGACGACCGGTGCGTCCTCCGCCGAAGCAGCGTACCCGTCGGCGGTCAGCACCCGGGCCAGCGCCGCAGCGCGCTCCCCGGGTGAGGCGGCCTCGACCACGGGCCGGTACCGCTCCTCCAGGGCGGCCACGCGCTGCCTGGCGAAGTCTGCAACGGCCTTCTCGCCTCCGGTTCTGACCAGGAACTGCAGCGCGCTCACCGCCAGATCGTCGTACGCCTGCTCGAAGGCGTTGCGGCCGGCGTCGGTGAGCACGAAGACCTTCGCCGGACGACCACGCCCCCGGTGACCGTGAGCGTGCGGCCGCCTCGCGTCGATCATGCCGTCCGCCAGCAGCGTGTCCAGGTGCCGCCGGACGGCCGCGGGGGTCAGCCCCAGCCGCTTGGCGAGCGCCGCAGCCGTCGATGGTCCGTTCTCGAGGATCGAGCGGGCTACCCGCTTGCGGGTACCGGCGTGCGGGTCGATGACGTCCCAGGGCGCACCCCGGTCCGCAGCAGCTTCCCACACGTTTTTCACAACGCCATCGTGTCGTATTTCAGTCCCGTACCGCAACCGCCCCCCTATTCCCGCGTTGATCATGGGCGATCTATGGTATCGATGCCGGTGATGCCAGACATCGCCCATGATCAACCGGAGAGGTGCGGCGGGGCCGCGTGGCTGCCGTGCGAGACTGCGTGTCGTGGGTTCCGCAGCCGCCGTGCAGGTGGAGTCGCTGGTCAAACGGTTTGGAGCGACGGTCGCCGTGGACGGGCTGAGCTTCGCCGTGATCTCGGGCACCGTCACGGCGCTGCTCGGCCCGAACGGTGCGGGCAAGACCACGACAGTGGAATGCTGCGAGGGCTTCCTGCGGCCGGACGCCGGACGGGTCCGAGTCCTCGGGCTCGACCCGATACGGGACGGCCGGACCCTGCGGCCGAGGGTCGGGGTCATGCTGCAGGAAGGAGGCGGGCTGTACCCGGCAGCACGGCCAGCCGAGCTGCTGGCCCACCTGGCGCGGCTCCACCGGCATCCGCTGGACGCCGACGACCTGGTGGACCGGCTGGGCCTGCGCTCCGCGGCGCGGACGCCCGTGCGGCGGCTGTCAGGCGGGCAACGGCAACGGCTGGCGCTCGCCGCGGCGATCATCGGCCGGCCCGAGCTGGTCTTCCTGGACGAGCCGACCTCCGGCCTCGACCCGCAGGCGCGGCGCGCGACCTGGGAGCTCGTAGAGCAGCTTCGCGCGGACGGGGTGACCGTGGTGCTCACCACGCACCTGATGGACGAGGCCGAAAGGCTCGCCGACCACGTGGTCATCGTGGACCACGGCCGTCTCGTCACGGAGGGCTCGCCCGCGGCCCTGACCTCTGAGGCGGCCGCCGATGTCGTCCGGTTCGACGGGCCGCCGGGCCTCGACGTGGCCTCGCTGGCCGCCGCCCTGCCCGCAGCGGTCCACGTCACCGAGGTGAGCGCGGGGCGGTACCTCGTGGACGGCAAGGTCGATCCCGAACTGCTCGCCACGCTGACCGCGTGGTGTGCTGCCCACGGCGTGCTCGCGCAGGGTCTGCAGGTCGGACGCCGCACGCTGGAGGACGTGTTCCTCGAGCTGACCGGCCGGGAGCTGCGGTCATGAGACTCGCGCCCGCACCCGCTGCCGCGCCGCTGCCGCGCATGCTGCTGGCCCAGGTCTGGTTCGAGACCCGGCTGCTGCTGCGCAACGGCGAACAGCTGCTGCTCACCGTGGTCATACCGGTCGCCTTGCTCGGCCTGCTGGTCGCCGTTCCCGTGCTCGACACGGGACCGGTGCGGAAGGTCGACTTTCTTGTGCCCGGCATCTTGGCACTCGCGGTCATGTCGACGGCGTTCACCTCGCTGGCGATCGCCACTGGCTACGAGCGCCGATACGGCGTGCTCAAGCGACTGGCAGCCTCGCCGATGCCACGGTGGGCGCTGCTCGCCGCCAAGGCCGGGACGGTGATGACCGTCGAGGCGCTGCAGATCGCCCTCGTCGGTGGCCTCGGACTCGCCCTCGGATGGCGTCCGGCGGGCTCGCCGCTCGGGGTCGCGGCGCTCCTGGTCGCCGGGACATTCGCCTTCGGCGGCCTGGCACTGCTGCTCGCCGGCACCCTCCGCGCGGAGGCCACGCTCGCCGCAGCCAACCTGATCTACCTCCTGCTGCTGGGCTTCGGTGGCGTCTTCGTCCCGCTCGACCGATTTCCGGACAGCGTGCAGCCGGTCCTGGCTGCGACCCCGACCGGCGCGCTGGCCACCGGGCTCCGGTCGGTGCTGAATCACGGCGATGTGCTTCCGCTGCTCCCGCTGGGAATCCTCACTGCCTGGGCGATCGTCGGGCTCGCCGCAGCGACACGTTGGTTCCGGTGGTAGCAGCCTTGTCCAACCGTGGACTGAGGCATAGCGTGAGACGCGTCACAACGTAGGAGGTGCCAACGATGCCACCGATATCCCCTCGTAGGCGACGCGTCCCCACTTTCACGCGACGCGACATGCTGCGCTCGACCGGGCTGGTCACTCTGGGCGTGACGGCTGCCTCGTGCGCCAGCGAGGAGGGCGGCGGGGCCAGCGACTCCGCCGCAACGCCGGAGCCGCGGTTCACCGAGCCCGCATCCCAGCTGACTGGCGAGCTTTCCATCCTCATGTGGAGTCACTTCGTGCCCAGCCACGACGTGTGGTTCGACGAGTTCGTGAGGGAGTGGGGCGAGCAGGTCGGGGTGAACGTCACGGTCGACCACATCGACGTGGCGAACGTGCCGGCCCGGATCTCTTCTGAGATTCAGGCCGGGCAGGGCCACGACCTGATCCAGTACATCGCGCCGCTGGCGCAGTTCGAGCCCAGCGTGCTCGACCTCACCGATGTCACAACCGAGGCGAACAACCGTCACGGGGAGCAGCTCGGGATATGCGAGCGGTCCTCGTACAACCCGACGACCGGCAAGTACTACGCCTTCGCACCCGGCTGGGTTCCCGACCCCGGCAACTACCGGCGGAGCCTGTGGGAGGAGGTCGGCCTGCCCGACGGGCCGTCGACGTGGGACGAGCTGCTCGAAGGCGGCAGCGAGATCATGTCCGGCCAGGGCGTGCAGCTCGGCATCGGGATGTCCCAGGAGATCGACTCGAACATGGCCGGGCGTGCGCTGCTGTGGTCGTTCGGGGCCTCCATCCAGGACGAGAACGAGAACGTCGTCCTGAACTCCCCAGAGACCATCGCGGCCGTCGAGTACATGGCACGGCTGTACGAAGGCGCGATGACCGACGAGGTCTTCTCGTGGAACGCGGCCAGCAACAACCAGGGCCTGGTCGCCGGCGAGCTCAGCTACATCCTCAACTCCATCTCGGCGTACCGCACGTCGCAGGAGACCGATCCCGAGATCGCCGACGACACGTTCTTCACTCCCGCCCTCGAAGGCCCGGCGACGGCCCTGGCGGCACAGCACGTGATGTACAACTGGATCATCCCTGAGCACGCGAACAACCCGGACGCGGCCAAGGAGTTCCTGCTGCACTACACGGAGAACCTGGAGTCCGCGGCGTACCACTCGAAGCTCTACGACTTCCCCGCGTGGTCCGGCCTCGTGCCCAACCTGCAGGGCTGGCTGGAGGACGACCCGTTCGGCTCCAACCCGTCCGACAAGCTCGCGTTCCTTGCCACGGCCGAGGAGTGGGCGACCAACATCGGCCATCCCGGGCCGTCCAACACCGCGATCGGCGAGATCTTCGGCTTGCCCACCATTCCGAACATGTTCGCGCGTGCCGCGCGAGGCGAGGCCACCCCCGAGGAGGCGGTCGCCGAGGCCACCCGCGAGGCCGAGAGCGTGTTCGCCAAGTGGCGTGATCAGGGTCTAGTCGGGGGCGGGTGAGCAGGTCCGTGACGCAAGTCGTCGAGGTTCGCGGCCTCCGCAAGACGTTCGACGGTCGACACCGCCAGGTCGAGGCCTTGCGCGGTGTCGACCTGGCAACCGCGGAGGGCGAGTATCTCGTCTTGCTCGGGCCGTCCGGATGCGGCAAGACCACGTTGCTGCGGACCATCGCGGGCCTGGAGCAGCCCACCGAGGGAGACGTCCTGATCGGCGGCAACGTCGTCAACGGCCTCCCGCCGCGGGCGCGCCAGGTCGCGATGGTCTTCCAGAGCTACGCGCTGTACCCGCACAAAACCGTGCTGGCCAACATCGTCTTCCCGCTCAAGGCGGAGCGCATGGAACGCGCAGCCCGCGAGAAGAAGGCCCGCTGGGCGGCTGAACTGCTGGGCATCGACCACCTGATCGACCGAAGGCCGCGCGAGCTGTCCGGAGGCGAACGGCAGCGCGTGGCGCTCGCCCGGGCACTCGTCCGGGAGCCGCAGGTGTTCCTGCTCGACGAGCCGCTGTCGAACTTGGACGCCAAGCTCCGCGCCTCCGCGCGCGACGAGCTCAAGCGGTTCCAGCAGCGGGTGGGGACCACGACCGTGTACGTGACCCACGACCAGGCGGAGGCAATGGGCCTCGGCGACCGGATCGCGGTGATGGACGCCGGCCGCGTTCGCCAGCTCGGCCACCCGCAGGACGTGTACGACGACCCGAGTGACACGTTCGTGGCCACGTTCATCGGGTCGCCGCCGATGAACCTGGTGCGCCGCGACGATGTGCTCGTCGGTTTCCGGCCCGAGCACTTCCTACCCGCCAGCGCGATATCGGGCGAATCCGTGTCGATCCCACTACTGGTGGACCGGGTCGAGTACCTGTCCGGCGACCGCCATGCGTACGGCATGGTGAGCACGATCGGCGAGGAGACAAGGGTCATCGCCCGCCTGCCGTCCACAGTGCAGACACCGCTGACCCCGGGCGAGACGCACGAGTTCGCGGTGCCAATCGCCCGGCTACGGTTCTTCGACCCGGTCACCCGGCTGCGTACCGATCCGGTGCCGATCGGGAGCTGACGGCCCGTGACGAAGGTGACCGAGGCACCAGCCACGCCGCGACAGGGGGTGCGACGCCAGCGCCTCGCCGACCGAGAAGGGCCGCTGGCCTGGCTGTTCCTGATGCCCGCCGCGGTCTACGTGACAGCCCTGGTCGGGATACCGCTGGTGATGGCCATCGGCTTCGCCTTCAGCGACGTCACGGCCGGCGATCCGTCGTTCAACTGGGCGGGGCTGAACCCCTTCCGCCGGACGTTCGACGATCCCGTCTTCTGGAAGTCGCTGGTCAACACGATGGTGTTCACAGCGATCTCGATGATCCTGATCGTGGTGTTCGGCAAGGTCCTCGCGAACATCCTCGTCGCCGACTTCCGGGGCAAGTGGTTCGTGCGGTTCCTCGTCCTGCTGCCGTGGACCACGCCGGTCGCCCTGTCCACAGTCTCCTGGCTGTGGCTGCTCGACTCCATCTTCAGCCCGATCGACTGGATGCTGCGGCAGGTCGGGTTGCTGGACGGGAACATGTACTGGCTGGGCAAGCCGGAACTGGCGATGAGCTCGGTGATCGCGGTCCATACCTGGCGGCTCGTGCCGCTCGCGGCGGTCATCGTGATGGCGGGGCTGATCGCGATACCGCGCGACATCGAGGAGGCTGCGCGGGCCGACGGCGCAGGGTTCTGGCGGCGGATGTTCGAGGTCACGATTCCGCTCACGGCGCCGCTGATCGCCGTCGCGGCATTGTTCGGCGCGATCTTCACCTTCACCGACATGGCCGTGGTGTACGTCCTCACGCGGGGCGGGCCCACGAACTCCACGCAGGTGCTGGCCAGTTGGGCCTTCTACCGAGGCATCCAGGGCGGCGACGTCGCGCAGGGCGCCGCCATCGCGATCTTCCTGTTGCCGCTGCTCCTCGCGGCCGCGGTGCTCATCCTGCGCGCCGTCCGGCGGGTGCAGGTGATGTGAGATGGCCGCAGTCGCGACTTCCGAGGCACCGACCCAGGCCAGCCAGGAACAGGTGGACGCCCTCCGCCGACGGTATGCGCGGCGGCATCGCTGGGCGCGGGCTGGGCTCTACGGCTTCGCGGTGCTGGCCGCGCTGATCGCCTCGGGCCCCTTCCTGTGGAGCACGGTCACCGCGCTGAAGCTCAACCGCGACATCTACAACACGTCGAACAACCCGTTCGTCTTCAACGAGCCGCCCACGTTCGACCACGTGGCGTTCCTGTTCCAGAGCACACCCTTCGTCACCTTCGTGATCAACACGCTGTGGGTGGGCGCGCTGGTCACAGCGATCACTCTGCTGTTCGGGCTGCCCGCGGCCTACTCCATCGCGCGGATAGAGCGCCCGTGGTCCGGGCCCGTCGGCATCGGGCTGTTCTTCGTGTACCTGGTACCGCCCGCTCTGCTCTTCCTGTCCCTGACGCGTGTGGTCGGCATGCTGGGCCTACAGGACTCGACGTGGTCGCTCGTCCTCATCTATCCGACGATCACGATCCCGGTGTGCACCTGGCTGCTGATCGGCTTTCTGAAAGGGCTGCCGAGGGACATCGAGGAGCAGGCGATGGTCGACGGCTACAGCAAGGTCGGCGCGTTCACCAGGGCGGTCGTCCCGTTGCTGTTCCCGGCGGTCATCGCCGTGATCGTGTTCGCATTCACGTTGACCGCGAGCGAGTTCATCTACGCGTTGGCGTTCATCTCGCCGTCGTCGGAGAAGGTGGTCAGCACCGGCGTGCCGACCGAGTTGATCCGTGGTGACGTGTTCTTCTGGCAGTCGCTGCAGGCCTCCAACGTGATCATCGCGGTGCCGATCGCCCTCGTGTTCAACCTGCTGCTCGGGCGGTTCATCTCCGGTTTCACGATGGGTGCGGTCAAGGGCTGATGCCCCGCACCCGCTCACCTGATCGCCGCCGTCCTCGCGATCAGGTGACCCGGTCGGCGCGCAGCGCGCGGATGGCTAACCTGATCGCGTCTCAGCACGTGGACACGTGGTGATCAGGGGATGAAAGTGGCCCCTCTCAGCCGGGTTGCTCATCTGATCCGGACAAGGCGACGGTGCCGTCTTCGCGCCCCCCGGTACGCCACGGCCATACACGGTCAGCAGCCTGTGACCCCCCTTACTACGATGAAGCGGTGACCGAAGCCGAGACGTCGCCGCGCGCCGCGGTTCCGCCGCCGCCGAGCACCCGGAGGCGGCTGCCGTGGGTGCCGTCCGAGCGAACCATCCGCGGGCTGGCGAAGGCCTCGTTCGTCTCGCAGGTGGCAATCGTCGTAACGGGAGGCGCCGTCCGTCTCACCGGCTCCGGTCTCGGCTGTCCCGAGTGGCCGCGGTGCGCGCCGAACTCCCTCACCGCCACGCGGGAGATGGGCATCCACGGCGCGGTCGAGTTCGGCAACCGGCTGATGACCTTCGTGCTCGGCGCGATCGCGTTCGCCACCCTGGTGGCGGTACTGGCCACCCTGCGATCGGACCGGCCGCGCCGTGACCTGCTGGTGCCCGGCGCCGTGCTGCTGCTCGGCATCCCCGCTCAGGCCGTCATCGGCGGCATGGCGGTGTGGTACGACCTCAACCCGTGGGTGGTGATGCTGCACTTCATGTGCTCGGCCGCCCTGATCGGCGTGGCGACGGTGCTGGTGCGCCGCGCCCAACGACCGCGCGGCGCGCTGCCCGGTCGGCTCGGCTCGCCCTGGCTCGCGCTGCTCGCGCTGGCCTGCGTCGTCACGGCATACCTCACCGTGTACCTCGGCACGGTCGTGACGGGCACCGGGCCGCTCGCGGGAGATCCGAACTCGCCGCGCACCGGTTTCGACGTTGCGAGCGTGACTCAGATCCATGCTCACGCGGTCGCCCTTCTGATCGGCCTCACGGTCGGCCTGTATGCCGCTGCGCGGGCGGTCGGAGCGCCTGGCCGCCTCGCGGGGGCGGCGCTCGTCCTGCTGGTCGTCGAGTTGGCGCAAGGCCTGATCGGCGCGGTGCAGTACGTCCTCGAACTGCCCGAGTTGCTGGTTGGGCTCCACATGCTCGGCGCCGCACTGCTCGTCGCGGCCGCGGTCGACGCGTGGCTCGCGTCCCGCTGGCTGCCGTCCCACGAGGGCTAGCCCCGGCACGGGTCCGACGAGGCCACGCGGCGACCGCTGACGAGGCCCTCACCAGGAGCGCATCATGCTTTCCCAGAACGGTGTTGCGGTTCGCAGCCGCCGGGACGTCGAGGAGTCGGTCGGCTCGGCAAGCTCCACTCGGGCGAGCGCCGCAACTGTGCCGACCTCTTCCACCGGCACCATCAGATCGGCCCACGCACCGTCCGGAGCGATCACCACCAGCCTGGTACCGCCCTCACCCACGGGCGCCGAGTAGCCGGTCACGGCCGCACCTGGCTTCGCGCCGTGCGCCTCGACGAAGCGCCGCACCCGGACGGCGTACCACACCGTGCGCCGCCGCACTGCACCGGAGGGAAACCTTCTGAACAGCCCCGGCAGCGCGGCCACGAACACGAGCCCGGACAAGACCGCCATAGCCACCGCTCCGGCTGCCGCGGCCGCGACGAGCCCCAGTGCTCCCGCCGGGCCTACCAGCAGCCCCCAGGGTGGGGACGGCAGCACGATCCCCTCCGGCGGCGCCAGACCGTGGCCGCTACGCCGCCAGATCAGGGCATCCATGATCGTCAGGATGAGTCCGACGATCGTAAGGATCGCCACCGGCGTGTCCGGGCCGCCGGCGACCGCCCACGCGGCGGCGACCACGATAGTGAACAGCCCGGCCAGCCCGAGCATCCGATCACGCACACCCGCAGCCTAGATGAGCCCCGCGACGGGCCCGCGCCGCCGCGGCCACCGCCCCCGGCTCCGGCTCCAGGCTCCAGGCTCCGCAAATAGCTTCCTATTCGCTGCCAGCACAGCAAATAGGAAGCTTTTCGCGAGCCAAGAGCAGGTAGCCGCACGCCGAGGCAGCACGCTAATCAGCCGAACAGCAGCACATCCACCGCCACCGCGGCGAAAACCACAGCCAGGTAGGTGATCGAACCGTGAAACAGCCGCATGGCCTTGAGGCCGGCCCCGGTCGCGTCCCGGCGGGCGCCGACCCAAAGCCGGTGCGCTTCCGCGAGGAACCACAGGCCGGCCAGTGCCGCCAGCGCAAGGTAGAGCCAGCCAAGGCCGGCCACCCACCACAGCGCGATTGACGTGGCGACCATCGCCCACGAGTACGCCAGGATCTGCCGGGCCACCCGGTCCGCGGGCGCCACGACGGGCAGCATCGGCACCGCCGCCCGCGCGTAGTCGTCGCGGAAGCGCATCGCCAGCGGCCAGTAATGCGGCGGCGTCCAGAAGAACACGATGAGGAACAGCAGCACGGGAGGCCAGTCCAGGGAGCCCGTGACCGCGGCCCAGCCGATGAGCGTCGGCAGGCATCCGGCCACCCCGCCCCACACGATGTTCTGCGCCGTCCGGCGCTTCAGCAGCACGGTGTAGACGACGACGTAGAACAGGTTCGCCAGCAAGGTCAGCGCCGCAGCCAGCGGGTTGACGAAGGCGAGCATCAGTGCCAGGGCCGCCGCCAGGATCGCGGCAGCGAACACCGCGCCCGCCATCGGCGGGATCACTCCCGTCGCGACAGGCCGGCGCCGGGTGCGCCGCATCCGGCGGTCGATGTCACGCTCGAGGACCTGGTTGAACGCGTGCGCGCTGCCAGCGGCCAGCGTCCCGCCGACCAGGGTCGCAGCGACAAGCCCGAGGGGCGGGAGTCCGCGCTCCGCGAGCACCATCGCGGGCAGCGTCGTCACCAACAGCAGTTCGACGATCCGCAGCTTCATCAGTGCCACGTAGGACGCCACCACGCCCTGCCAGCGGACGACCCGGTCCCGGCCGGACGTGGCCGCCGACGCAAGCGGCTTCACAGCAGTCACGGGTACCTCGCGGCTGCTGGGACTGCGGACGGCGAACGCCACTGACGCACGCCGCCGAGTCTAGCCACCTGGCGGGTCGCCGCAGCCCGGCCGGGTCCCGTCACCCCCCGCGCGCCGCGAGTCTCGGTAGGCTCAGTAGACGATTCGATCTCACGCGAGCCGCCGAACCCTTGCCGCGCCGAGAGGAGCTCAACGCCGGTGACCGCGAACACGACCCCCCTCGACTGGACAGACCTGGACCGCCGCGCCGTCGACACCGTCCGGGTGCTCGCCATGGACGCGGTGGAGAAGACCGGCAACGGTCATCCGGGCACGGCGATGAGCCTGGCTCCCGCTGCGTATCTGCTGTTCCAGCACCATCTGCGGCACGATCCGTCCGACCCCGGCTGGCTGGGCAGGGACCGGTTCGTGCTCTCCGCCGGCCATTCCAGCCTGACGCTGTACATCCAGTTGTACCTGTCCGGCTATGACGTCGGCCTGGACGACATCAAGGCGCTGCGAACCTGGGGATCGATCACACCAGGCCACCCGGAGTACCGTCTGACCCCCGGCGTCGAGACCACGACCGGTCCCCTCGGCCAAGGCGTGGGGAACGCGGTCGGCATGGCCATGGCCGCCCGTCGCGCCCGCGGACTGCTCGACCCGGACGCGCCACCGGGCGAGAGCCCGTTCGACCACACGGTCTACTGCCTGGCATCGGACGGCGACATGGAGGAGGGCGTCGGCAGCGAGACCTCGTCTATCGCGGGCACCCAGCGGCTGGGCAACCTGATCTTGATCTGGGATGACAACCAGATCTCGATCGAGGACGACACCAGCGTCGCGTTCACCGAGGACGTCGCCGCGCGGTACGCCGCTTACGGCTGGCACGTTCAGACCGTCGACTGGCGGGGTTCCGACGGCGCGTACCACGAGGACGTGGCGGCGCTGCACCGGGCGCTCGAAAGTGCCAAGGCCGTGACCGACCGCCCGTCGTTCATCAGGTTGCGGACCATCATCGGCTGGCCGGCGCCCACCATGCAGAACACGGGGGCCATCCACGGCGCCAAGCTCGGCGCCGACGAGGTGGCCGCCACCAAACGCGTCCTCGGTTTCGACCCGGATCAGCAGTTCCCCGTGGCCGAGGAGGTGCGCGAGCACGCCCTCGCCGTCCGAGACAGGGGCGCGAAGCTGCGAGCCCAGTGGGAGGAGCGGTTCGCCGCCTGGCGCACGGCCAACCCGGAACGCGCCGGCCTGCTCGA
>CAZMXH010000074.1:0-11192 GCA_964570165.1 uncultured Actinomycetes bacterium | reverse complement strand
GGTCGAGTCCGCGCTGCAGGGGGACCGGCGCACGTATCAGCAGGACCCCGCGAACGGCCGGGAGGCATTGCGCGAGGTGCGGCTGGACGTCGCTGAAGGCGCGGACATCGTGATGGTCAAGCCCGCGATGGCCTACCTGGACGTGCTGACCCGGGTGAAGGACGCCGTGGACGTGCCCGTCGCGGCCTACCAGGTGTCCGGGGAGTACGCGATGGTCGAGGCGGCCGCCGCGAACGGATGGCTGGAACGAGACCGGGTGATCGACGAGACGCTGACCGCTATCCGCCGCGCCGGCGCCGACGTCGTGCTCACCTACTGGGCCGTCGAGGTGGCCCGCCGGCTCCGCTGATCCCGGCGGCGGTCCGTTGCGACGACCGACTGCATCGCCGGACGGCGGGTACCCAAACCAGGCTTGCGACTCGCGGACGGAGGGCTCGGCGCAGTGCGGCACGGGCAGGAACAGGCGGGGCGCCCGCGGGAGGAGTGGGGCACGCGCGCGGGGTTCATCCTCGCTGCCGTGGGCTCCGCCATCGGGCTCGGCAATATCTGGCGGTTCCCGTACGTGGCCTACGAGAACGGCGGAGGAGCCTTCCTCCTGCCCTACCTGGTGGCGTTGCTGACGGCGGGCATTCCGCTGCTGGCGCTCGAGTACGCGATCGGCCACAGGTTCCGCGGGTCGCCGCCGCTGGCGTTCCGGCGCCTGTTCAGACCCGCCGAGGCGATCGGCTGGTGGCAGGTCGCGATCTGCTTCGTGATCGCCATGTACTACGCGGTCATCGTCGCCTGGGCGGTCCGCTTCACCGAGTTCTCGATCGGCCTGCAGTGGGGCGACGACCCCGAGGCCTTCTTGTTCGGCGAGTTCCTGCAGACATCCGAGGAACCAGGCATGGTCTCGTCGTACGTCGCGGGCGTGGCATGGCCGCTGGTCGCGGTCTGGGTGGTGACGCTGGCGGTGCTGGCGGGCGGCATCCGGCGAGGCATCGAACGGGCGAACAAGATCTTCATCCCGCTGCTCGTGGTGCTGTTCGGGACCCTGGTCGTCCGGGCGGTGACGCTCGACGGCGCGTCGACCGGTCTGGACGCGCTGTTCTCGCCGGACTGGTCGGCCATTACCGACGGGACGGTGTGGGTTGCCGCGTACGGGCAGATCTTCTTCTCGCTGTCCGTCGGCTTCGGGATCATGATCACGTACGCCTCGTACCTGAGGCGCCGGGCGGACCTGACCGGGTCCGCGTTCGTGGCGGGCTTCGCCAACAGCTCGTTCGAGATCCTCGCCGGCATCGGGGTGTTCGCGACGATCGGGTTCATGGCATCGGCGACCGGAGTCGGGGTCAGTGAGGTCGCCACCTCCGGAGTCGGCCTCGCGTTCGTCGCGTTCCCGACCATCATCTCCAACATCCCCGCGGCGCCTGACCTGTTCGGCGTGCTGTTCTTCAGCTCACTGGTCATAGCGGGGCTGACCTCCCTGGTCAGCATCGTGCAGGTAGTGGTATCCACCGTGCAGGACCGGACGCGGATCGGACGCATCCCCGCCGTGCTGGGCGTCGGCGGTGCCGCTGCGGTGGCGTCGGTGGTGCTGTTCCCCACCGGGGAGGGCCTGTACATCCTTGACGCAGCGGACCACTTCATCAACCAGTACGGCATCGCGCTCGCAGCGCTGGTCGTGGTCGTCGTGGTGGCATGGGTTCAACGGCGGCTCCCCGAGCTTCGGGAGCACGCGAACGAAACGTCGGCAGTGCCCCTGGGGCGCTGGTGGCTGTTCATGCTCGGACTGGTGACGCCGGTGGTACTGGGCTGGATGATGTGGGACAGCCTGCGCCAGGAGCTCGCCGAGAACTACGAGGGCTACTCGACCGGGTTCTTGCTCGTCGCGGGTTGGGGTGTGGCCGCTGTGGCCGTCGTCTTCGGCGTGGTGATGTCTCTCCTGCGCTGGCGGCGCACCGACGAGCCGGTCCTGATCGACGTCACGGAGGGGAAGCGGTGATGTCTACGGGCGCGATCGTGATGCTCGTGATCGCGATCGTCATCGTCTGGGGCGGGCTGGCCGCCAGCATCTACGCGCTGCGGCGCCACCCGCAAGATCCCGACGCGCGGCCTTGAGCACGGCTGGGGTGAGACGCCTTGGTGACAGTGGCCCAGCCGAGCACCGGTGCGCGGGAGTTGCGAGAATGCGGAGCGTGAGCTACTCGTACGAGGCTCCGTCGAGTGCCGCCCTTTTCGAGCGCGCCCGGGCGGTGACGCCGGGCGGGGTGAACTCGCCGGTCCGGGCGTTTCAAGCGGTCGGGGGGACGCCGCGGTTCATCACCCGCGCCGATGGGCCGTACCTCTACGACGCCGACGGCCGGAAGTACGTGGATCTGGTCGGCTCGTGGGGTCCGATGATCCTCGGGCACGCGCATCCCGCGGTGGTGGACGCGGTCCAGGCGCAGGTCTCGCGAGGCACGTCGTACGGCACGCCCACCCGCCCGGAGGTCGAACTGGCCGAAGAGATCACGGCGCGCACCTCGGTCGAGCAGGTACGGCTGACGTCCAGCGGCACCGAGGCGACGATGAGCGCGATCCGGCTCGCCCGCGCGGCCACCGGCAGGTCGGCCATCGTGAAGTTCGCCGGCCACTATCACGGCCACGTGGACGCGCTGCTGGCCAGCGCGGGCAGCGGGGCCGCCACGTTCGCCCTTCCCGACAGCCCCGGCGTCGCGGGAGCGGGCGAGACCATCGTGCTGCCGTACAACGACCGCGCGGCCGTCGCGGCCGCGTTCGAGGCGCACGGCGACCGGATCGCGGCCGTCATCGCCGAGGCGGCCGCCGGCAACATGGGCGCCGTGCCGCCGGAGCCCGGCTTCAACGGGTACCTCCGCGACACCGCGCACGCGCACGGGGCGCTGCTGATCCTGGACGAGGTGATGACCGGGTTCCGGGTGCACCGCTCGGGCTGGTTCGGCCTCGACGGCGTGGCGGCGGACATCACGACGTTCGGAAAGGTCATGGGCGGCGGCTTCCCGGCGGCGGCGTTCGGCGGCCGGACCGACCTGATGGAGCGGCTCGCGCCGACCGGCCCCGTGTACCAGGCGGGGACGCTGTCCGGGAACCCGGTGGCCACCAGTGCTGGGCTGGCGACGCT
This sequence comes from uncultured Actinomycetes bacterium, assembly GCA_964570165.1. Lineage (GTDB taxonomy): Bacteria > Actinomycetota > Actinomycetes > Jiangellales > Jiangellaceae > JBMCTR01. The sequence continues at coordinate 8,071 of CAZMXH010000074.1, read as the reverse complement.
GCGGCATGCCACGGACGCGGTCTACGCGGGCCTGGACCGCACCGCGAGCGCCGTCGAGGAGCTGGTCGCGAAGGCGCTGACCACAGAGGGCGTTCCCCACATCGTGCAGCGCGCGGGGAACCTGCTCAGCGTGTTCTTCGTCGACCCCGGGGAGGGTCCGGTCACCGACTTCGAGGCCGCGAAGCGGACCGACGTCGCCCGGTACCAGGCGTTCTTCCATGCGATGCTGGCGGAAGGCGTGCACCTGCCGCCGTCGAACTTCGAGGTGTGGTTCGTGTCGGCGGCCCACGATGCGGCGGCCGTGGAGCGGATCGCGGACGCGCTTCCGCACGCCGCTCAACAGGCGGCCCGAGCGACGGAGGGCTCGTGACCACGACCAAGGTGCACCTGCTGCGCCACGGGGAGGTGCACAACCCGGACGGCGTGCTGTACGGGCGGCTGCCGGGCTACCACCTGTCGGAGCTCGGCCACGCGATGGCGCGCCGGGTCGCCGAGACCGTCGCCGACCGGGACATCACCTACCTCGTCGCATCGCCCCTGGAGCGGGCGCAGGAGACGGCCCGGCCGATCGCGGACAAGCTCGGCCTCGAGATCGTCACCGACGACCGCGTGATCGAGGCGGCCAACGTCTTCGAAGGGCTCACCATCGGCGTTGGCGAGGGATCCTTGCGGTACCCGCGGCATTGGAAGCACCTGCGCAACCCGTTCCGCCCCTCGTGGGGCGAGCCGTACGCCGACCAGGCGCGGCGGATGCGCGCCGCGGCCGACGACGCTGCCGCGATGGCCCGCGGGCACGAGGCGCTGATCGTGTCGCACCAGCTGCCGATCTGGGTGCTGCGGCTGTCGGTCGAGGGGCGGCGGCTGTGGCACCACCCGGGGCGCCGCGAGTGCGCCCTGGCCAGCCTTACGACCTTGACCTATGACGACGGCGACATCGTGGCCGTCGGGTACCACGAGCCGGCGGCCGACCTGTTGCCCGCCGCTACGGATTCCGGCACCGGGGCGTGATGCGTACGTTCCGCGAGATCGTCGTGATCCTGGGGGCAGCCGCCGTGGTCGCCGTCGCGGGCTGCTCGGACGACCCCGTGCAGCGCACGGACGACGCCGCGCAGACCGGCTACCTCGAGGGCAGCGGGACGGTCACGGTGATCGAACCGGGGGAGCGCGAGCCCGCTCCCGAGTTCGGCGGTCCGCTGCTCGGCCGCGACGGCGAGTTCGACCTCGCCGACGCCAGGGGTGAGATCGTGGTGCTCAACGTCTGGGGCTCGTGGTGCCCGCCCTGCCGGAAGGAGGCCCCGGCGCTGCAGGCGGTCCACGAGGACCTCGCCGACGAGGGTGTCCGGTTCGTCGGCGTTAACACCCGCGACAACGAGGTCGCCGCCCTCGCGTACGAGGAGGAGTTCGGCATCACCTACCCCAGCGTCGTCGATACCGACGGCCGCCGGATGCTGGCCTTCCGCGACACGCTGCCGCCGAACGCGATCCCCACCACGCTCGTGATCGACAGGAACGGCGGGATGGCCGCGCGGGTGCTCGGCGAGATCACCGAGGACTCTCTCCGCGGCCTGCTGACCGACCTGCTCAGGGAGGACCGCTCGTAATGGGCGAGGCCTTCGCCGACGCCGTGCTGTCGGGGGCGCTGGTCGTAGCGATACCGGTGGCCCTTCTCGCCGGCGCGGTGTCGTTCCTTTCCCCGTGCGTGGTGCCCCTGGTGCCCGCCTACCTGTCGTACGTGACGGGCGCGTCGGGGGTGGAGTTGGACTCGGGCCGCCGTGGCCGCGTGGTGCTCGGAACGGTGCTGTTCGTGCTCGGGTTCACCGCCGTCTTCGTCTCGTACGGCGTGCTGTTCGGCGGCCTGGGGGCGGTGCTGCTGGATCACGCCGACGCGATCACGCGGGTGCTAGGCGTGGTGATCATCGGGCTGGGAATGCTGTTCGGCGGCTGGCTGCCGGGGTTCTCGAGAGATTGGCGGCTGCGCGCGACACCCGCGGCGGGGCTAGCGGGCGCTCCAGCGCTCGGTGCGCTTTTTGGCATCGGCTGGACTCCGTGCTTCGGACCGACGCTCGCCGCCGTGCAGGTGCTGGCCTTCGACGAGGCAAGCGCCGGTCGCGGTGCCCTGCTCTCGGCGGTGTACGCGCTGGGCCTCGGGATCCCGTTCATCCTGGCGGCTGTCGCGTTCCGCCGCGCGCTGGGCGCGTTCGCCTGGCTTCGGGAGCACCGGGTGCTGGTGATGCGCGCGGGCGGCGTGATGCTGATCGCGCTGGGGATCCTGCTGGCGAGCGGGGCCTGGCAGGCGGTGGTGGCCTCGCTGCAGGGTTGGATCGGCGGCTTCGAGGTGGTCGTGTGAGTGCGCCGGCGCGGCCCGCTACGGCGTCGCGGCCCGGCCCGCCGTCCCGTCCCCCGGCGCTGTCCGCGGGCGAGCTGGCCCGCTGGGCGTGGCGGCAGCTCACGTCGATGCGCGTGGCGCTGATTCTGCTGTTTCTGCTGGCCGTCGCCGCCATCCCGGGCTCGCTGATTCCGCAGCGCAACGTGGACCCGCTGGCGGTCCGCGAGTTCGCCGAGCGCAACCCCGGCCTGGCGCAGTGGTACGAGCGACTCAGCCTGTTCGACGTCTACTCCGCCCCGTGGTTCGCCGCCATCTACCTGGCCCTCATGGTGTCGCTGGTCGGCTGCATCGTGCCCCGGAGCAGGGACCACTGGCGGGCCATGCGTGCGCGGCCGCCGCGGACGCCGAGCCGTCTGGACCGGTTGCCGTCCTACCGCCGGTTCGAGGGCGCGTCAGAGCCGGCAGAAGTCCTCGCCGCGGCGCGGGCGGAGCTGCGGCGTCGCCGCTTTCGGGCCGAGATGAACGGCGACTCGGTCGCGGCAGAGTCCGGCTACCTGCGGGAGACCGGCAACCTGGTCTTCCACCTCGCGCTGGTCGTGGTGCTGCTCGCCGTCGCGCTCGGCGCGCTGTTCGGCTACCGCGGGACGGTCATCGTCCAGGAGCGATCGGGGTTCGCGAACACGTTGATCCAGTACGACAGCTTCGACGGCGGCGCGCTGTTCGATGCCGGCACGCTGCCGCCGTTCACTCTCGAGCTCGACGAGTTCGTGATGGAGTTCCACGAGACCGGGCCGCAGCAGGGGGCGCCGGCGGACTTCGAGGCGCGCGTGCGGCTGACGCCGTCGCCAGGCGAGCCGGAGCAACGCCGGACGATCCGGGTCAACGAGCCGCTGGCGGTCGATGGCTCGCTGGTGCACATCCTCAACCCGGGGTACGCGCCGGAGATCACCGTCCGGGACGCGGACGGCAAGGTCCTCGCCGAGGGTCCGGTGACCATGCTGCCGGAGGGCGGCGACTTCGTATCCACGGGCGTGCGCAAGGTACCGGTCGCCGGAGGCGAGGACCTCGGCATCGAGGGCATCTTCTATCCGACCGCGTTGCGGGACGGGGACCGGCTGACGTCGGTGTTCCCGGGCGCCAGCAACCCGGTGCTGCTGCTCACCGCGTTCCATGGCGACCTGGGGATCAACGACGGCCGCCCGCAGTCGGTCTTCCGGCTCGACACCTCGCAGATGGAGCAGTTCACCGCCGCCGACGGCGAGCCGTTCTGGGCCGCGCTTGCGCCCGGCGAGACGATCGAGTTGCCCGACGGCGCGGGCAGCGTCACCTTCGACGGGTACGTGACCTGGGTGAACCTGCAGATCAGCCGGAACGCGGGCAAGGAGCTTGCGCTGGCCGGTGCGCTGCTCGCGGTGGCCGGGCTGGTGCTTTCGCTCTACGTGCGGCGGCGAAGGGTATGGGTCCGTGCGACGCGCGACGCGGACGGGCGTACCGTGGTCGAGGTCGCTGGCTTGGCGAGGTCGGAGAGCGGGAACCTCGACGCCGAGGTCGCCCACATCGCCACCCACCTCTCCGCCGATCGCGGGAGTGATGTTCGGCACGCCGTGGACAAGGAGGTCTGATGGACGCGGTTCAGCTCGGCGAGTGGAGCAGGAACCTGGTAGCGGGCGCGATGGTCGCCTACATCGTCGCCTGGCTGGCCTACTGCGCCGAGCTTGCGATCCGCTCGCGCGGGCGCGTCGCCGATCGCGAGTTGGCCACGGTACCCGCCGGTGCCGCCGAGTTGTCAGGGCATACCGACGGATCGCCGCAGCCCGACGAGTCGTCAGGCCTGACAGGTCGGGTGGAGCGGATGAACCGCATCGGCCGGTACGTGGCGACGCTGGCGACGCTGCTGCTCGCGGGCGGGGTCCTGACCCGCGCGCTGGCCGTGGAGCGGGCGCCCTGGGGCAACATGCACGAGTTCTCGATCACCGGCGCGCTGGTGGCCGGTGTGGTGTTCGTGGCCGTCGCCCGGACCCGCGTGGGCCGCGCCCTGGCGATCTGGCTGGTGCTGCTGCTCGTCGTCGTGCTCGGCATGGCGCTCACCGTGTTGTACGTCCCGCCCGGCCCGCTCGTGCCGGCCCTGCAGTCGTACTGGCTGGTGCTACATGTCGGGCTCGCCGTCACCGCGTTCGGGCTGTTCACGGTGGCCGCCGTCGTGAGCGGCCTGCAGATCGCTGCGGAGCGGCTCGAGCGTCGCAACCGGCGTTCGTCGCTGCCGTCGTCCGGAACGCTCGACCGGCTGGCGTACCGCCTGGTCGCAGTCGCGTTTCCGATCTGGACGGTGGGGCCGCTGATCCTGGGAGCGATCTGGGCCGAGGCGTCCTGGGGACGCTACTGGGGGTGGGACCCCAAGGAGGTCTGGGCGCTCGTGACATGGCTCACCTACGCAGCGTACCTGCACGCGCGCGCAACGGCCGGGTGGAAGGGCACGAAGGCGTCAGTGATCTCCTTGATGGGCTACGCCACCGTCGTGTTCAGCTACTTCGCCGTCAACCTGCTCTTCGAGGGTTGGCACTCCTACGCGGGGGTGTAGGTCAGGACGCGTCGTCGTCGTCGCCGTCGCGGTTGCGCATCTCCTCTTCCCGCCGGCGCAGGTCCTTCTCCCACTGGGAGAGCAACTGCTCGTGCTCCTCGTCGATGTTGCGAAGCTGCCGGAGAAACTCCGGGTTATCGTCCGGCGCGACCGGCCGCGTGGCCGGGCGCCGAGGCGGCCCTCCACTGGGGCGCGACGTGCGCCACCGGGCGACGAGCCAAGCGACCGGGCCGACGATGGGAATCAGAAGTATCAGCAAAATCCACACCGCCCGCCGGGGTCCGCGGATCTCGGCAGGGTCGGTTTGCAGGCAGTCGATCAACGCGTAGACGGCCAGCGTGAGCGCCACGATGATCGGCAGTACACGCGTCACCGCGCCATCCTCCTTGCGGTCTGGTGCACCTTTCCCAGCATAGGCGAGCGTCTCGACATCCCGGGACGGCGCCTCTGCCGCTCACTTATGTAACGCCGCGCGGTGGCCGTTTGTTCGCCCACTCGCCGCTCGTCCGGCCAGGGTCGCACCCGTCCGTCTACGCTGGCGGTGTGGATCACGTTGGCATCGACGACGTTCGAGAGGCAGCCAACCGGATCAACGGTCAGGTCGTACGCACCCCGCTGCTCCCGTACCAGGCAGGCACGGGACAGTTGTGGCTCAAACCGGAGAACCTTCAGCCGACGGGCGCGTTCAAGCTCCGCGGCGCGTTGAACGCCATGGGCGCGCTCCCAGCGGTGGCGCGGGCTCGGGGGGTTGTCACGTACTCCAGCGGGAACCATGGACGCGCGGTCGCCTGGGCGGCGAGAGCGTACGGTGTGCCGTCGGTCGTCGTGATGCAGGACGACTCGCCCGCTGTGAAGGTCGATGCCGTGGCGGCGCTCGGCGCGGAGGTTGTCCTGGCGCCTGCGCCCGAGCGCGAAAGCCGGGCCGCGGTGCTGCAGGCCGAGCGGGATCTCGTGCTTCTTCCGCCCTTCGACCACAGGGACGTGATCGCGGGCCAGGGCACCGTGGGCCTGGAAATCGTCGAGGACCTGCCGGACGTGGACATCGTGCTGGTTCCCGTGAGCGGCGGTGGGCTTGTCTCGGGGGTCGCGACGGCGGTCAAGGCCGTGCGGCCGCAGGCCCGGGTGATCGCCGTCGAGCCCGAACTGGCCGGCGACCTGGCGGACGGGTTCGCCGCGGGCCGCCGAGCGCGGTGGGACTACGAGCAGACGAGCCGGACGATCGCCGACGGCCTACGGGCGCCCGCCGTGGGAGAGCTTCCCTGGCAGATCATCGAGCGCCTGGTCGACGAGGTGGTGACGGTCAGCGAGGACTCGATCCGTGCCGCCATGGCCGCGCTCGCCAGTGCGGCACGCCTGGTCGCCGAACCAAGCGGCGCGGTCGCCGCGGCCGCCTGTCTCAACCGGCCGGAGATCGCCGCCGGGCGGACGGTGGCGGTCGTCTCGGGCGGCAACGTCGACCCAGCGCTGCTCGCAGACGTGCTCCAGACGCGATGATCGACCGTGTGGTGCGGAGGCGGCTGGACGACGGTGGCCCGCCGCGCCCCGGAAGGATCCCGGGCGCCGTCGTGCTCGTGGCCCGTGCCGGTGCGATCGAGCACCACGAGGCCCACGGGGACGCCGTGCGGTACGCGGATGCGGGCGGGCGACCCGCTACCCGCCGGGTGCCGATGCGGCGGGGGACGATTTTCGATCTCGCGTCGATCACCAAGCTGTTCACGGCGGTGGTGGCGCTGCGAGCCGTCGAGGAGGGTCGCTTGGGCCTGGACGCGCCGCTTGCCGAGCACGTCGCCGATCTCCATCCTGCCGTGACGCTCCGCCGCCTGCTCACCCACACGTCCGGCCTGCCGCCGGATTACGAGCTGTGGAGGCTCCCGGGCGGCCGGGCGGAGCGGGCGGCAGCGATCCTGGGCGCGCCCGTCGTCGTGGCTCCCGGAACACGGTACACCTACTCGTGCGTCGGCTATCTCGTTGCGGGCCTGGTGCTGGAACGGGTGCTAAAGGCGCCGCTGCCGTCGCTGGTGGCTCGCTACGTCACCGAGCCGCTCGGGATGCGTGACACCGGCTTCCACCCGCCGCCCGCCCGTCGCGACTCGGTGGCGGCCACGGAGGACGCGGAGCACGTGGGGCGCGGTGTCGTGCGTGGCGAGGTTCACGACGAAGCCTCGTGGGCGCTCGGCGGCGCCGCCGGCAACGCCGGAATGTTCGGGACGGCGTCCGATCTTTGGCGGTTCGCCGAGATGCTGCGTTGCGGCGGCGCCGATCCGGTGTCCGGCGCCCGGGTGCTCGGGTCGAGATCGGTCGAAGCAATGACCTCGGATCAGCTCGGCCCTGGAATGGCCGACGCGGTGGGGTACGGGCAAGGCCTGGGGCCACGGGTCGCCGACCGCACGTTCATGGGGAGGCGAACCAGCGAGCGGGCGTTCGGGCATACCGGGTTCACCGGCACGTCCCTCGTCGTTGACCCACGCCGCGAGTTGGTGGTGATCCTGCTCGCCAACGCGATCCATCCGGTGCGCGGCCGCACGGACATGGGACCGCTGCGCCGCGCCGTCGCCGACGCCGCCGCGTCCCATTGATCACGTAACGGGGGCGGGCCGGTCAGGTCAGTGCGGGGATGACCTGCTCCTCGAACAGCTTGACGCTGCTCAGGTCGTAGGCGGCCTGCGGGAAGTAGCAGATGGCGTAGCTCATGCCGGCGTCCCGCAGCTTCGCCAGACGCTCGGCTACCTGTTCCGGCGTGCCGACGCACGGGCTGTTCCGGTAGCCCTGCATGTGCCACTCCACCCGTTCTTCGGGCGCATGTCGGCGCAGCCGGTCGACAAGCTGAGCCCAGCGGTCGTCCACGTCCGCCTGCGACTCGCCGAGGATCACGTTGTAGTTGGACGAGCGGGTGATCGCGCCGAAGTCGGTGCCCAGGTCCCGGCAGTGCTGCGCCAGCACCTCCGACTTGTGCTTGAAGGTCTCAAGATCCCCGAAAAAGTTGGTGTACTGCGCATACTTCGCCGCGATGCGCAGCGTCCTCTTCTCGCCACCGCCGGCGATCCATAGCGGAATTCCGCCGTCTTGCAGCGGCCGTGGCTCGCAGATCGCGCCGTCCACCTGATAGTGCTTCCCGTCGAGCGACGCCTGACCGGTCGTCCAGGCCTGCCGCCTGATCTAGACGCCCT
>CAZMXH010000073.1:0-11246 GCA_964570165.1 uncultured Actinomycetes bacterium | reverse complement strand
CGTCGGTCGAGCGCCTCGCTGAGTGGCTTGATGCCTCAGGACGAGACTGTCGCCGGCGTCTACACCGGCCCCGTTGGTGAGCAAGCCTCCCAGCGGGGCCGGCTTCGTCTTCGCCGCCTCAGCCCGCGGTGTCTTCTCCGGGTGCACGCGTCACGCTGGTTCGATGCCCGCCCGTGACAATGCGGCTGAGATCAGCGTGAGCAGGTCTGGACGGTAAAGGTCCGCCTCAGTACGGATCTTGACATGACGGTGCACCTTGCCCGAACCCTCGAGCAGTTCCGTCGGATCGGGAAGCTCAGTGCCGCGGTAGAAGCCGATCGTCACATGGTTCTTGTGCGGCAAGATCGTGAAGACCAGTCCCTTGTAACCGGGCGCCGTACCCAAGCCGATCGAATCGGCGTCCACGGTGATCGTGGCGTTCGGGAAACGCCGGAAGAGCTCGTCGAAGACCGTTCTCGCCAGCGGTATCGACTGATCGAGCAGCTTGTCCACCGCCGGAGTCGCAGCCACCGGGGCCTCCAAGTCTGTGCGCCAGTCGTGCAGCTTGGCGTTTGGTTCGATGGTGGTCAAGAGAGTAGCGACTCGGTCGCTGACCGCCACCCGTTTCCGGCACAGATCGCCTATGCGCGCTGAGCCAAGGGCCGTGGGGCCAGCCCTTCGGCAGCTGATCACCACGAGGAGTGCGGCCCCGGCCCGGGGCGCCGCTCGCCCTGCGTAGGTCCGCGGCCTTGGCGGACCTACGGCAGCAGCTCGCAGTCGAGGAGCAGCCAGTCAGCTTTCAGGTCCGCCCACAGCTCCGCATCGTCCGCGGCGGCGCGCAGCCGGGAGAGCAGCTGTTCGGTCAGTTCCCGGCTGAAGCAGGACCGCCCGGTTCGGGTGTAGACCGCCCCGGTGGCGTCCTCGGCGTTGAAGTGCCGCTGCGCAGTCGCCCGATCGCGGCACACCACCACCACCGCGCGCGAGCCCATGTGCTTCTCCTGGCAGATCAGGTCCGTGACGCCGTCCCTGCGGTAGGCGTCGAACGCCTCATCGGGGTGCTCGAGCAGATCCGGCCGCTGCGAAGTAGCGCACGGAGCCATCGTCGGCGGGAGGTACAGCAGCCAGCGAGGATCAAGCGCGTAGCGGCTCATCACCTCCAGAGCGGCGGCGGTGTTCTCCTCTCGGACGGTGACCCGGCCGTGGTGGGACGTCTCGACGATCCGCTTGCCGATCACGTCGGTGAGGTCCAGGACGTCGAGGTCCCGCCGGACCGCACCGGGGCCGGGTGCCCGCTCCGCGTCGGGCGGATCCATGGCCGCCACCGGCCTGCTCCGGCGATCAGGTGAGCCAGCCGACGACGCAACGTCGTCCGAGCCACCCGACCGACCACCGTCCACCTGAAACGGCTTCGCCGGCTCGTACCAGACCCGCTGCGCGGGCACGGAGACGAGCTGTCGCTCCGGGTAGCGCAACGCGCTGAGCTTCCCGCCAAACACGCAGCCGGTGTCCAGGCACAGGGTGTTGTTCACCCACTCCGGCTCCGGGACGGGGGTGTGGCCGTACACCACCATGGCCGAGCCGCGGTAGTCGTTGGCCCACGGGTAGCGCACTGGCAGCCAGAACTCGTCGGTCTCACCGGTGGTGTCGCCGTACAGGGCGAAGCTTCGCACCCGTGCGGACGCGCGTGCGTGGTAGGCCTCCTTCAGCCCCGCGTGCGCGACCACGAGCCGGCCGCCGTCCAGAACGCGGTGCGAGACGAGACCGTCGCAGAACGCCTCGACGCGCGCGCGGAACGCCGCGTCCTCGCGGTCCAGCTGCGCCAGCGTTTCGGTCAGCCCGTGGGTGCGCTGGACCCGGCGGCCTCGCAGGGCCCTGACAAGCTTGGCCTCGTGATTGCCCGGCACCGCCATGGCGTCTCCCGCGTCGGCCGTGCCCATCACCAAGCGGAGCACACCCGGCGAGTCCGGCCCGCGGTCGACAAGGTCGCCGACGAAGACGGCTTTGCGTCCTTCCGGGTGGACGGCGTCGACGGCGCCGCCGTCGCCGTCCCGGATGAGGGTGTAGCCGAGCTTCTCAAGGAGCGCCTCCAGCTCCAAACGACAGCCGTGGACGTCGCCGATGATGTCGAAGGGGCCGGTCTGGTCCCGGAAATCGTTGAGCAGCCGCTCGCGGCTGATCCTCGCAGCCTCGATCTCCTCGACGCCGCGCAGGACGTGGACCGTCCGGAAGCCCTCCTTCCTCAGCCCGCGCAGCGAGCGCCGTAGCTGGTCGCGTTGCCGACGCACCACCGCGGCACCGAAGGCCCGGTCCTCCCGGTCGGCGTTGCGCCGCACGCAGACGGATTCAGGGACATCGAGCACGATGGCCACGGGCAGCACGTCGTGGCTGCGCGCGAGATCCATGAGCTGCCTGCGCGCATCGCGCTGCACGTTGGTGGCGTCGACGACGGTCAGCCGCCCGGCCTCCAGGCGCTTGCCGGCGATGAAGTGCAGCACTTCGAACGCGGCCTTCGTGGCGGACTGGTCGTTCTCGTCGTCGGCAACCAGGCCGCCACCGTGCAGCGATCCGGCTGCGCCTCCGGGTAGAACACGTGCACGCGCCCCACCGACTCGTCGAACGACTGCCCTCGCTCGGGATGCTTGTGCAGCAGATAGCCCAGGTCAGTGGCTGGTGGCGTGGCAGAGGTCAGGGTGAGCAGCACTCGCCCCAGTCTGCCCGATCGCTACGGCGGGTACTCCCCGCCGTAGCACGATCAACTTCCGGTGCGGGTTCGGCGAAGTGCGAGCAGGGCGATGTCGTCCAACTGAACCTGCTCGTCGAGCATGCTGAGCAGCACATCCGCACAGACTGTGCTCGGGTGCGAGGCGCTCACCGTACCCCGCAGCCGTTCCAAGCCTTCGGTGAGAACCTCGCCACGCCGTTCCACCACGCCGTCGGTGAACAGGAGCATCAACGCGCCTTCGGGTAGCGTGACCGCGCTGGTGCGGCGTGCCGCGGCCTCCACCACGGCGAGTGGTGGGTCGACCGGCGCGTCGACTGTTCCGACGGCACCGCTAGGCATCGCCTTGAGGGGCAGCAGGTGACCGGCCGACGACAGGGTCACCCGCGGCGACTCCGGCTCGAGCACCATGTAGAGCACGGTAGTCATCTGGCCCGCCTCGAAGTGGTGCGCCTTGCGGTCCAGTCGCTCCAGCACCTCTGCGGGGTCGGAGGTCTCGAGAGCGTAGGCGCGAAGGGCGTTGCGCAGGCGGCCCATCACCACAGCAGCCGGCAGCCCGCGACCGACGACGTCGCCGATGGCCACGCCTGTTAGGCCACCCGGCAGGGGGAACACGTCGTACCAGTCACCCCCCACTCCGGCGCTAGGTAGGTACCGGCTGGCAAGTTCCAGACCGGGGACGGTCGGTAGTCGCTCGGGCAGCAGGCTTCGCTGGAGGACGGCCGTGGCGACACGCTCGACGTCGGCGCGCCGGGCCTGGGTCGCGAGCGCCACCCGGTCGGCCACCGTTTGGAGAAGCTGGGTGTCGCTCTCGCCAAACCGACGGTGCTGCCGGCTGCCCACGTTAAGGACGCCGATGATCTCGCCAGAGACCACGAGTGGGACGCCCAGCAGCGACTGGATGCCCTGACTCCGAATGATGGGGCTGACAACGTTGGACGTGTCGACATGTTCAACCACCACAGGCTGCCTACTAGCGAAGACCCTGCCTGCGAAACCTTCGCCCGCCTTCACCCGGATGCCGAGCCGGACCTCTCTCTCAAGACCCTTAGTGGCGGTCGCCACCAGCTCGTCCGTACCCTTGTCCAGCAACAGCACCACCGCGGTGTCGACTTTGAGCAGCTCGCTGACCCGCTCAAGCAGCTCGTCGAGAAGGCTTTCAAGGTCGAGGTGAGCGAGCGCGCTGTCTGTCAGGGCCTCGAAGCGACGCAGTTGTTCGATGTCACCGTTCGACTCGGTCATTCGCAACCAGCCCCTTCGAGTGCCTCGTCCGCGAACACCTCCGCCCACACCACCTTTCCCGTGGGCAGGCTCTCGGTTCCCCAGACGTTGCTGAGCGAGTCCACGATCAACATCCCGCGTCCGTAAGGATCGCACTCTTCGGTCCGAAGTAGCTCAGGCCACTCTGGGACGCTGTCCTCCACCTCTATCCGCGCCCACGAACGGGACATTTCAAGACGGAGTGTGACCGGATCCGCACCATGGATGCAGGCGTTCGTGACGAGCTCGCTGACCAGAAGCGGAAGGCCGACCGCGACGCAATCGAGTCGCGACTCTGCGCACCGGTCCGCGACCCAGCGCCGCGCAGCGCCCGGCCGCCTGGCCATTGGACCAGCAAGCGTGATGCTGAACCGGCTCGTTCCCCCCGCCATGCTACGACGGCGCGAACGTGAACACGGTCATCAAGCCGCTCAGCTCGAACAGGCGGCGTGCCTGGTCGCTGAGCTTTGAGATGATCAAGGTTAAGCCACGACCGTTCACGATGTTTCGGGCGCGAATCAGCGCGTTAAGGCCCGACGAATCGATGAAGTCCACCCCCGAGAGGTCGATCGCTATGCGCTTGTACCCCTCGTCCAGCACCGACGCAAACGCATCGTCGATCAGAGGGGCCGTCGCCATGTCTATCTCGCCCACCATGCGCAGACGGACTTCGCGGCCGCCATCGGCGATCTCGCGAGAAATGGTCAATAAACCGGATTGATCGTCCATGTCCTCCCAAGCTCCAGCAGTGTCAAGGCTAACACCACGCCCATAACGGATGGTCATACCGGACTCGTCCCTCGTTGGCACCAACACGCACAGAACATCCCCAGCAGGCCAAGAAACCCCGCCGTCCGCCGCCGACCCGCCCGCATCCTGCTGGCTGCCACAGTGCACGAGTCCGCGGTGTAATACGGCCTGCGTCGGTCGATAGGTCAAAACTCGATCGTCGCGGCAGTGATTTTCTCAGAAGGCTGATCTCAGCCGGCACTTAATATCCGCTACGTTTCTGGTCCGAATGCCGCGAGGACTCGAGGAAACCCGTCAAAGTCTGAGTTGCCGCATCCAGTTCCTCCACAGCGGCAGTCAAGTTGTTCAGAGCGAAAGAAGTCAGCCACATCCGGCCAGTCAGTGTGTTGGGTTCGGCCGTGGGGAGCCCTGCCATACCTGCACGTGGGGCGCGAGATCCTCAGGCAGTTGGTGGAACTGGTGGAGCTGATCGAGGTGGTGGACACCGGGCGGGAGTTCGCCGGTGAGCAGTCGGGCGGTCGCGACGGCCGCGACGAGTCCGGTGGCCACGCTCTGCCGATTCCCGGTTACCGCGTGCCAGGCGTGCTGGCCTTCAGCATCGTGCGCATCCACCCGGACGACGTACCGGTCGCTGCCGACGTGGACGCCTGCGATGAGAGCCGTCAGGGCAGTGAGCGCCCTGGGGCCGCGGGCGAGGCGGAAGACCCCGGCGCGCTGGGCTCCGAATATAAGAGCGGTCACCGTCGCGGAGTCGAAGCACAGTCGTGTCGAGGCCTCAGCGATGGGCAGCGTGCATCGCAGCGTCACCTGATCTGAGAACGGGAAAGGATGGGCTCGGCGGACTCCGAAGCCTGGCAGCCACACCTTGAGTGACCGGGACTTCGTATCCGGTGGCGGTGCCTGGAATTGCCGGACGGTCCAGCGAATCGCGTCCTTGCCGTGCTTCTCCCCGCCGCCAAGCAGGATCGTGATGTCGATCCGGTGGGACCCAGGAAGCGAGTCGACCGCGCGGCGCGCGAGCACGTTTGTGAGGCCGGGCGCCAACCCCACGCTGAGCAGCGCGGTTGCGTCATGCTTGACGGCGAGGTCGTGGAGTCGCTCGGTTTGCGTCAGCAGGCCGGCGCTGGCCGAAATATCGACGACGTGTACGCCGCGTTCCACGCACATCCGCGCCGGCTCGGCGTTGTCTGGTTCAACTGCGAGGACCACGACTTTCACCGGGACCTCCTCGAGTATCCGCGCGAGCGACCGAGGGTCGGCGAGGTCCAGGTGCACTGCCCGGGCGTTGCCGACCTGCCGAGCGAGCGACTCGGCGGCTCCGAGGTTGCGGCCGCCGACGATGACGTGGCCAGCTGTGCGCAGCGCGACCTCTCGGGTCACGATGCTGCCGACGGCGCCGTACCCGCCGGCTACGAGCACGTCAGCTTGAGGGGAACGGCTCATTGGAGCCTTCCTTTCGACGTCGTGGGCAGCGAGCGACAGGCGCTCCGACACGAGGAGGTGGTGGGCAGGCTCGTCGCGGGACGGGCCGCAACGACGGGCAGCATGGCTAGTGCATGCCTACCGGCAAGCTGGCCGGCGTCCGCCCCGCAGGCACCACGACCAGTGACATCACCGCGGCCGCGGCTGCGGTGGCGGCACTGAACGCGAAGGCGTTGGTGAACCCCGCTACGCTGGCCGCTGCTGGAGCCAGGCTGGCCGCGGCGATCGTGGAGATGACCGCGACACCGACCGCGGCGCCGAACTCGTGGAACGTGTTGATGACCCCAGACGTGAGACCGGCCTCGTGGTGCTGGACGTCGGATAGCGCCGTGGTCGTGGCCGAAACCATCGTGGCGCCCAGCCCGGCCGCGGCGACGGTGATGCCCACGACAACCCAGATCGGAGTGGCCCAGATCGCTGGAATCGCCGCTCCGACGGCGGCGATAACCAGCGCCGAACTGGCGACCGTACGCGGGCCGACGCGCCCAACGCCGCGACTGGCCGAGTCCGCGCCGATGATCGTGCCTACCGCGATCGGCAGGAACACCAGGCCAGTGGTCAAAGCGCCGTAGCCACGCAGATGTTGCAGGTAGAACGAGCCGAGGAAGAAGCTCGCGATCAGCAGCCCTGTCGCGACCAGCATCAAGAAGGCACCGGCGACGACCCGGCGCCGGGCTAGCATCTGCGGGTTCACCAGCGGCGAGCGGACGGACCGCTCGATCGTCACGAAGCCGGCGTACAGCACGACGGCGAGCGCCAGCGGCCCGAGCGTCGACGGGTCGGTCCAGCCGTCGTCGCCCGCGTTGATGAACCCGTAAAGCGCCGAGGCAGTGGCGACGGTGACGGTGGCCGCACCGGCTATGTCGATACGCCGCGTCACGTGCTGCGGACGACGTGCGTGGACGACGGTGGGAAGTGCGGCAAGGACGGCGAGTCCGATCGGGACGTTGATGTAGAAGATCCACTCCCAGCCGGGGCCCGCGGTGATCAGCCCACCGACCAGCACACCCACGGCCGCGCCGCTGCCGCCCAGGGCGCCCCACACCCCGAGGGCCCTGTTTCGCTCGGACCCGTGGAACGTCGTCGTGACGATCGACAGCGCCGCCGGCGACAGCAGCGCAGCGCCTAAACCCTGGCCGATACGACCGCCGATGAGCATCGCCGCGTTGGCGGACAGGCCGGCTACGAGCGAGGATGCCGTGAAGATCGTCAGCCCGGTCAGCACCATCCGCCGGGCACCGAACAGGTCCGCCGCACGCCCGCCGACGAGCATCAGGCCGCCGAACATCAGCGTGTACGCGGTGACCACCCAAGTGAGCGCCGCCCGGCTCAGTTCGAGATCGACGCCGATGCTCGGTAAGGCGATCGTGACGACGGAGATGTCGAGGATGAGCATGAACTGGGCGACGCTCAGCAACGCCAAGATACGCCAGCGTCTCGGATCAGGACGGACCGACTCGTCTGCGTCCGCCGATGTCGTGTGGGTGCTCAACGGGAACTCCGGAAACTCGGTGTGTGCCGGGGCCTCAGCGCGCCGGCATGCGGCTGAAGCCACCGATGTGAGTTGGCTTGACGCTCACAGGAACACCCATCTCGGCGTTGGCGTCGAGCGCCTGCCGGAGGAGGGGTCCTGGCGTGCCGCCGTAGACCTCGAGCCTGGCCGTCTGCGTGATCTCAAGGCCGCGTCCGATGTGCTCGCGCGCGGCCTGAAAGTAGGCGTCCGCGGACTCGGCGTCGGGGAACACGAACAGGAACGTCACCTCGGTCTGTTCCTCGTTCAGGTAGGCGCGGAAGTCCCGCAGTCTCGGTTCGTTGGTCTCCAAGAACGTGATGAACTCGCCGTGCTGCCTCATGTAGTCCGCGAGCTTGCCGTCGTTGATGGTGTGGGTGGTGACGAGGGTGAACCGTCCGGACACTTGTGCTCCTTCTCAAGACGTGTGTGGTCGGTAACGTCATCGATCGTGCTCTGCACCGATCGGCCTTCGCGCCGGCAATTTGGCCTGGTTGTACGCTCGGCTCTCGGTGTTGCTGTTCGGCAGGGACGCAGAACGCTCGCTGCTTGGCGGGCTGCTCGACGGCGCACGCCAGTCGCGCAGCGGCGTGTTGGTCATCCGCGGCGACGTCGGTGTGGGCAAGTCGGCGCTGCTCGAGGACTCCCGCGAACGGGCCACCGGCATGCGGGTGCTCAGCGGCTCCGGTGTCGAGTCGGAGGCGCAACTGCCGTTCGCCGCGTTGCATCAGCTAGTCCGGCCAATCCTCGCGTACGTGGAGCGTCTTCCCGGGCCGCAGGCTCGCGCCCTTCGCGGTGCGCTCGGACTTGAGGCGGGCGGGAGCGAGGACCGCTTCCGGGTCTCACTGGCGGTGTTGACCTTGCTTGCGGAGGCGGCTGAGGAACACCCGCTCGTTTGCCTTGTCGACGACGCGCACTGGCTTGACGACGCCTCCGCCGACGCGCTGGTGTTCGTGGCCCGGCGGCTGGAGGCGGAGGCCGTCGTGATGCTGTTTGCCGCCCGTGAGGCCGAGTACCGCCGCTTCGAGGCTCCTGGGCTTCCCGAGCTCAATCTCGGCGGGCTCCCTTCCGAGGCGGCGAGCGCGCTGCTGGACCACCATGCCGGTGTCTCGCTGCCGCCCGACGTCCGAGATCGGCTCATCGAGGAAACCGGCGGCAACCCGCTGGCTCTGCTCGAACTCCCCGCGGTACTGACACCGGACCTGCTCTCGGGCGTGGACCCGCTGGCTCCGCTGCCCGTGGGCGAACGCGTCGAAAGCGCCTTCCTTGCCCGCGTCCGTCGGCTGCCGGACGAGACGCAGACGTTGCTGCTGTTGGCTGGGGCGGATGACACCGGCGAGCTGGCTACCGTACTGCGTGCCGCAGCGCGGCTCGGCGTCGCGGCGGAGGCGCTCGATACGGCCGAGCAGGCCGGTCTCTTGCGGGTGCGGGAACCGCGCGTGGAGTTCCGGCACCCGGTCGTCCGCTCCGCGGTGTACCACGGTGCTCCCGTGTCTGCTCGGCGGGCCGCTCACCGGGCGCTTGCGGACGTGCTCGAGGGCGAAGCTCAGGCCGACCGGCGAGCCTGGCATCGAGCGGCGGCCAGCGTCGAACCCGATGCCTCGGTCGTCGAGGAGCTCGAGAAGGCGGCCGAGCGGGCACGGCGGCGCACCGGCTTCGCCGCAGCCGCATGGGCCTTCGAACGAGCCGCCGCCCTGTCCGGAGAAGAGCCGGAGCAGACACGGCGACTGACGTTCGCGGCGGAGAACGCCTGGCTCGCGGGGCGCGCCGGACACGCGCAGGCGCTGCTCGAACGGGCACGTCGGCTCGCACTTGAGCCGACCCAGCAAGCCGACATCGATCGCTATCTCGGGCTGATCGAGATGACCGGCGGCGTGCCCGCGGATGCCTGCCAGCTGCTCCGCCGCGCCGCAGCAAAGGTGGCGCCCGTCGACGCCGACCGTGCGCTCGAGTTGCTCAATATCGCCAGCGTCGCCGCCGTCTACGCCGGCGACCGGGACGCGGCGGTCGCGATCGCCGAACTTGCTGGCAGCCTGGTGGTGGCCAACGCTCCGGCCGTGCGCAGGACCGTGCGCCTGCTGGTCGGGCTCGGCGCATTCTTCGAGGGCGACTTTGCTGCTGCTGAAACCCATCTCCGCGCCGCCACCGAACTCGAAGGTGACCACGAGGACGAGACCGTGGTTGACCAGCCGGTGGCGCTGCTGTTCGCTGGGCGGGCCGCCATCTTCCTCGGCGACGACGATGCCATCTACCGGACCCATCACGCCGCGGCCGCACAAGCGCGCGCTGGGGGTGCTCTCGGGCTGTTGACACAGATCCTTCCTCGTCTCGGCTACGCCGAGTTGTGTGCGGGCCGGTGGGCGGCGGCCTCAGCGAACGCCACAGAGGGTCTCCGGCTCGCACGCGAGCTTGGCCAGCACGACCTCGTCGCGTACCAGCTTGTACTCCTCGCGCTGATCGCGGCACATCGCGGACACGAGGACGAGTGCCGGTCGCTGGCGGCCGAGGGTCGCGAGCTCGCCCTTACCCGCCGCTTCACGTTGGTCGCCGAGATTGCCGATTGGGCCGTGACGCTGCTGGAGCTGGGCCTCGGCCGGCCTAACGACGCGCTCCTGCACGCCCAGAAGGTCGCTGCGACGGGTGCGGTGTTCTGGGCGGGACTCGACCGGATCGAGGCGGCGGTCCGTGCCGACGTGCCGGATACCGCGCGCGAGTGGCTCGACGGGTTCGAAGCCTGGGCAGACAATGGCCCGGGCGCCTGGGCACGTGCCGTCGCGTTGCATGGGCGAGCGCTTCTCGCCAACCATGACCAGGAGTCCGAGCACCTTTTCGAGGCAGCGCTCCGCGCGCACGCCCAGGCCACCCGTCCCTTCGAGCACGCACGCACCCAGCTTGCCTTCGGCGAGTTCCTGCGCCGCAACCGACGTCGGACCGACGCACGTGAGCACCTGCATCGCGCCCTCGACGGTTTCGAGACGCTGGGAGCTGATCTATGGGCCGAGCGGGCGCGGGCGGAGCTGCGAGCGAGCGGTCAGACAGCTCGGCGTCGCATCTCCAGCACCGCCGACCAGCTCACCCCTCAAGAGATACAGATCGCGCGATTCGTCGCACAGGGCTTGAGCAACCGCGACGTCGCCGCGCAGCTGTTCCTGAGCCCGCGCACCGTCGCCTTTCACCTGCGCAACGTCTTCCGGAAACTCGGCATCAGCTCCCGCACCGAACTCGCGCAGGTCCACCTGGACGCGGCAGGTCAGTAAACACTGGATACCGGCACCAGCCGGGTGGAGCTAGGCCGGGACGCCGGAGCGAGGGTTCAGGGCCTGCGTCGGGGGTCGGAGAATCCGAGGTTGGCATGGCCGGGTGCGCGCTTGGTGAGCATGGCGGCGAGGACGGGTGTGAGAGCGTCGTGGTAATCGTGCACTTCGGCAGTGGTCTTGCCGTCGTAGGGATGCAGGATGCGTCCGATCTGTTGTTCGAAGGTGCCGTGGAACGAGGTCGGTGCAGCCAGGAACAGGGTGTCGAGGATAGGGCCGTCGAAGCCTTCGC
>CAZMXH010000072.1:0-11387 GCA_964570165.1 uncultured Actinomycetes bacterium | reverse complement strand
GCCGCGCCGCTCGACCAGGTCGACCCGCGTGTACGCCGCGCCGGCGAGCCCTTCGACGAGCCGCTCCAGACCGACCTCGTCACCGGTACGAGCCCGGACGGGCGTGAGGTCCGCCAGCCCCGCGACCTGTGGCTGCAGCACGCTGCGGACGGGAGCGACCACCACGCGCAGCGGCCCGCCGGCCGTCTCGTCCCCGTGCACCAGCCGGCGCAGGACGGCGAGCCGGCGGCCGACCGTGTCGCTGCGGGGCGACAGCCGCTCGTGTGGCAGCGTCTCCCAGGCGGGGTACTCCGCGACACTGTCCGCTGGGAGGACCCACCCCCGCCCGGCCCCGAGCGCCCCGCCCCCCCGTGCGGCCGCGCAACCGCCCACCACCCTACCCCCCGCCCCGCCGCCGAGCTCCGCCCGCGCGGCGGCGACGAACGGCCGCAGTGCGGGCGGCGCGGTGAGGTCCAGCGCGGTCACCGCTCCGGTGCGGGCGTCGGCGACCGCGGCGCGCAGGGCGGGGTCGCCGCCGTCGCGCTCGCCGCCGAGCAAGGTGTGCAGCAGGCCGGTGAGCCTCATGAGGGTCCTTCACGGATCGGTTTCGGGCACGCGAACTGACCCCCGCCCAGCGAAACAGGAGGGGGTTTGCGGTGTCGAGTATACGTCCGGCATGGGCGTCCGCAGGCGGCCGAACCAGACTCGACCAAGGTGCGCTGGGTTGCACGTCCGTGAGCCGGGTGTGCCAGCATGAACGCCGCGGATGGAACGTAGCTTGGGGAGCATGATGCCGCCGGTGGGCCTTGGCGAGGTGCCCGATCACACGCCGTCCCCGGAGGTGCTCGGCCACGTCGAGCTGCTGCTGGACGGTGTCTACGGGCCTGGCCGGACGATGAGTGTGGACGTCACCACGGATCTCGCCCGCCGGGCCACCGCCGCCGGTGCCCTCGTCCTCACCGACGAAGAGGGAGCGCCGCTGGCACGGCTGGCAGTCGGCGATGCCACGGCGGTAGCTGGGGTCGGCACCACCAGGCTGACCGGGCAGGTCACGCCGCTACGCGATGCCCGTCCCGGCCCGTTCGGGTCGCTGCGGGAGCCGCCGGCGCGCCTGCGCGACCGGCTCGGCGCGACACCGACACTCGCCCTTGCCACCGCACGGCCGCTGCTAGCCTCCGAGGAGGCCGCGATCGCCGCGGCCGCCGATGCGCGCGGGGCCCGGGTGCTGGTCTTGCCGTACCTGCTGCTCGACGAGTCTCCCGGCCCTCCGGCGGAGGTTCTCGTCCGCGCGGTACGGGCCTCGCGGCCGCGGCTGGCAACGGCGGCCGGCCCAGCGCTCGTCGTCCCGCTCCCTCTAGCACCCGGCTCGGGTGCCGAGCCGCCTGCCGGAGTGCGAGAGTACGCGGCTGCCGCTGGGGCGACGCTCTACGGCAGCGGTCAGCTCGACGGACGGGGGTGGGGCCCGGTTGCCGCGGCATTGGACCGCGGCCGGGATCTCGGCGACCTGGTGGCAGACGACGTGGCCGCGGTTCTCCGCGAGTGGCGTCCACCCCGCCAGCGGCGCGGGCTCACCGTGTTCTTCACCGGGCTGTCCGGGTCGGGCAAGTCGACGGTCGCCCGCGGCGTGGCCGACGCGTTGCTGGAACGGGGGCGCAAGGTCACCATGCTCGACGGCGACGTGGTTCGCCGGCTGCTTTCTGCCGGCTTGACCTTCAGCCGCGCCGACCGGGACCTGAACATCCTGCGCATCGGCTGGGTGGCGAGCGAGGTGACGCGGCACGGCGGCGTCGCGGTCTGCGCGCCCATCGCGCCGTACGCCGCCACCAGGGCCGAGGTACGCCGGATGGTCGAGCGGAACGGCGGGTTCGTCCTCGTTCACGTGTCAACGCCGCTCGAGATCTGCGAGCAGCGCGACCGCAAGGGGCTGTACGCCAAGGCACGAGCCGGGCTGATCGAGAACTTCACCGGCATCTCCGACCCCTACGAGGCGCCTACCGATGCCGATCTCACACTGGACACCAGCACCATGGCCGTCGAGGAGGCGGTCACCCGCGTCGTCGATCACCTCGCACGTGGCGGCTGGCTTGCGTAGGCCATGGGCCGGCTGAGCTCGGCGATCGGCCGCCGCGTCGACGGACTGGCGGGCTTCGATCGCACGGTCTGGGCGATTGCCGTGGTGGTCGTGATGGGCGCGATCATGTCGATCCTGTCCGTCACGAGCGTCAACGTCGCGCTGGCGCCGCTGAGCAGGGAGCTCGCTGCACCGCTCGACCGGGTCCAGTGGGTCGTCACCGGCTACCTGCTGGCGATGGCCACGGTCATCCCGGTGACCGGCTGGGCCACCGAGCGCCTCGGCAGCCGGCGGCTGTGGCTGGCGACCGGGACGGTCTTCGTCGCGACGTCGATGCTCTGCGGTCTCGCGTGGTCGGCGACCTCGTTGATCGTCTTCCGGGTGATCCAGGGCATGGCGGGCGGCATGCTCATGCCACTGGGAATGATCATCCTCACCATGGCCGTGGGGCCCATGCGCGTCGGCAGGGCGATGAGCGTCATCGGGGTCCCCATGCTGCTCGGCCCCACCTTCGGACCGGTGCTCGGCGGGTTGCTGATCGAGTATGTGGGCTGGCAGTGGATCTTCTACGTGAACCTGCCGGTCGGCATCGCCGCCCTGGCGCTGGCGCGGCGGCTGCTGCCGCGGGGCCAGGCGCGAGGCCGGCACCGTCTGGACTGGATCGGCCTGCTCATGGCGTCGCCGGGGGTTGCACTCGCCACGTTCGGGCTGAGCGAGGTCCCCAGCCACGGCGGTGTCGGGCACCCGCTCATCTACCTCCCGCTACTTACCGGCACTGCCCTGCTGTCCCTGTTCATCTGGCACGCCCGGCACGTCGCCGAGCCGCTCATCGACGTACGGCTGTTCGCGCACCTGCGGCTCGCCGCCGCGGCCGTGACCACGTTCCTGCTCGGCGTCGTGCTGTTCGGCTCGTTGCTGGTGCTGCCGCTGTACTTCCAGGTGCTGCGAGGCGAGGATGCTCTCGTCACGGGGCTGCTGCTGATCCCGCAGGGCCTGGCCTCCGCGGTGGTGATGCCGTTCGTCGGCCCGCTTACCGACCGGTTCGGCGGCGGGCGGATCGTGGTCGTCGGTGTGACGCTGCTCGCCGCAGGCACCGCGGCGCTCACGCAGGTCGGTGCCGCAACCCCGTACCCGCTGCTGCTCGCTGCCCTCGCACTGCACGGGTTCGGCCTGGGGGCGAGCATGATGCCCGCGCTGGCCGCCGCGTACGCGGCGATGCGTCCGGACAGCGTGCCGCGGGCGACGAGCGGGCTGAACGTCGTGCAACGTGTCGGCGGCTCGGTCGGCGGCGCCGTGCTGATCGTCATCCTGAATGCGCAGATCTCGGCCGTCCTGCCTGGTGAGGCGTCCGCTGGCGGCACGGCGCCACCTGGTGGGCTCGGCCCCTACGCGACCGCGGTGGCGGGCGCGTTCAGCACCACCTTCTGGTGGGCGTTCTGGCTCGCCCTGCTCACGATCCCTGCGGCGATCATCCTCGCCCGGCAGGAACGCCGCGCCCGGCTGAGTCCCGATTGATCACGTGAGTCGCCGCCGGAAGGCACGGGTCAGGCTGCGACCCTTGGCCACGGAACGTCGAACCACCACGGCGGCGAGAACATCCACGCAGCACACGATCTTGTTCGCAAGGGAAATATCGGACCGAGCGACTATCGACAGTTGCGACGTCAACACACGAAGCGGCTTCGCGAGAAGCCGCCCGGAGAAGTCAGGGTGCAACCACTCCCACGATCTCCTGCGCATACGCCCGGAGCCGTAATGGGCCGCATGCCCCGGAGGCCCGTGGTGGAAGAACGAGACTTCAGGAAGCGCGTGAAAGCGGCCTCGCAGGCTCAGTGCGTAGAGCAGATGTCGGTCTGGCTCGGGCACGAGTGGGAGCCCTCCGACGCTCCTGAGTATTGCGGTCGGCATGACTCCGAACACGGGCGACGTCGGATCACCCAGATTCCAGATGATCGAATGGAATCGCCGTCTCGAAACAGGGTCGTCAAGCCCTACGAGCTTCTCGTGCTGCTCTCGAAACACCTGCCCCGACTCGTCCACCACGCCCATCATCGCGTAACTGAGGATTCGCCCGGAATCATCGAAGAGCGCCTTCAGACAACGCTCTAGATAGTCTGGATCGAACCAGTCGTCATGGGCCAGCCAACAGAAATATTCTCCGCGGGCCAGTTCCAACGTATGGTTGTAGTTTGGCCCTGCACCAATGTTGGTCTTCTGTCTGAAATACCGGATTCGGGAATCGGTGGCCGCCCAGCTTCGGCAGATCTTCTCCGTCCCATCCGTTGACGCATTGTCCGAGACCACTAGTTCAAGGTCGGCCCACGTTTGGGCCAACACCGATTTGATGGCGCGGTTGAGGTAGGTCTCACCGTTGTAGACCGGAAGGCCGACCGTGACCGCAGGAGCGGCTACAGCGGGACTGGGCATCACGGCATCACACGATCACGAGGTCCGCGGAGATCCCAAGGCGGTCGACGGCGCGACGGATCTCCTCGGAGTAGACGGGGTTCGTCACGATGATCTGCGACGGGGAGTACCTGACCAGCTCCGAGGGTCTCATGATCCGGTGTCCTCCCCGTGGCAGAAAGCGGCCCCACTTGCGCGGGTTGATGTCCACGGCCGGCACCTGCCCGGCGGGGTCTACGGCGTTGAGGAAGTTGACCCCCTTAGAGCCAGCGCCCCAGACCGCCAACACGGCGCCGTCGGCACGCGCCCGCGCCACTTCGGCCCGCCAGCGGCCGACGGCCCGGTGGTGGCGCTCAGCGAAACGCCCGACGAGGTCCGGGTCGGGCTCTAGATCGGTGCCAACTGGTTCGGCCGCAGCGCCAGGACGGGCCTCGACGGCGAGAAACTGTCCATGGAACACCGGTCGCACGTCGATGATCTCGAACCCGCACCCGCTCACCAGCGTGGCCAGCGATCTGCGGGAGAAGTAGGACACGTGCGGGTAGATGCAGTCCCACAACCCGTCTGGCCCGAAGTTGAATTCCGCGGCCGGCACCTCGAAGTAGTGGAGCGCGCCTTGGGAGGCGGTTGCGGACAGGCTCCGGAGCAGTGTGCGCGGGTCTTCGAGGTGTTCCAGCACATGCCGGCAGATCAGCAGGTCGTACTGCTCCACCAAGCAACCCGGCTGGAAGTAGTCCCGCACCAGGCGGACGCCCGGAATGTCGGTGCTCGGCTCTGCCGTCGGGTCATAACCGGTACCAGTGTTGTCGCCGAGGGCAACGATGGAACGCAGGAAGTCGCCCTTGCCGGAGCCGATCTCTACCACCCGCTTGCGGCGAATGCCGAGGTCGTCAACGAGGTGCTTGGCGAGTTCGTCGGCGTACTCCTGGAAGGTCGTAGAAAAGTGCAACGAGTTGTCGTAGGTCACGTCGTAATCGACCTTGCCAGGGTCGAATGCGAGGTTTTGGACGTGCCCGCACTCGACACACGCACCGAGCACGATCCGTCCGCAGGCAGCCTCCCGGGCAGCGGCACGGTCCGCGAACAGCGCACCGATCAGGGTGGGCGACTCGCCGAGGTCAGCGACCTCTTTGAGGTGGTCGCCGCCGCACGCCAGGCACACGCCGGGCGCCACCTAGACCGCCTCCAACGACGCCTCGACACCCAGGTCGGTCAGCTCGTCGCGTATCTCAGCTAGGTACACCGGATTCATCGCGATGACGAGGTCCGGCTGGAGCCGGGTGAGCTCCTTGGGAGCGATGATCCGGTGGCCACTCCCGGCCATGTACTTCTCCTGCTTGAACGGGTTGATGTCGACAGCGGCGGCGACCAGAGACGCCTCATGGCCCAGAGCTGCGAGGAACGCGACGCCCTTGGACCCGGCACCCCAGATGACGCTGCGGCCGCCCGATGTGGCCAGGCGACGAAGGCGTGAACGCCAGCGGCCGATCATCCGCTCGTGTGCCGCGGCGAACCGGTCGGCGGCCTCGGCCACGGCACGACGGTCGCCCTCGAGTGGGAACTGCCGGCTGTACGTGGCTGCAGTAGCCTGCCTTGCCTCGATGATCAGGTACTGCTCGTCGTACGCCCGCCACAGGTCGAGTACCTCAAAGCCGGTCCGGCGGAAGAGGCGAGCGAGCGAACCGGCCGAGAAGTACGAGCAGTGCTCGTAGTACACGTCCCAGAACGCACCCTCGTCCAGCACCCGCCGGACGTCGGGAAGCTCGAACAGGACGACCGTACCGGTGCGGTCCCCGATGGCCTCCCGTACCGACCGAAGCCATTCCGCTACCGGCCCGATGTGCTCCAGCGTATGACGGCAGACCACGGCATCGGCGTCCAACTCCCTGAAGTCCCGCGGGAACAGCCCGGTGGCCCAGGTAGTCCGGCCGGAGACGTCGTCGGGGATGCGCTCGCGGTGCACTCCCGGGTCCACACCCACGCCGCTGGCGACGCCGGCGCGGATCATCTCCACCAAGAACTCGCCCTTACCGCAGCCTATTTCGATGACCCGCTTGCCGGTGAGGTCGTAGCGGGCCACCCAATGCCGCGCGAGGTCGGTGATGAACTTCCGGAACCGCGGAGAGAAGACTTGCGTCTCCTCGTAGTCCGACGAGTACGCGTTGTGCGCTGGGTCGAAGACGCTGTTGTAGATGAAGCCGCACGACTCGCAGAGCGCGAGGTTGAGCCGGCCACGCGGGAAGTCGAGCGCCGTCCGCTCGTCGGAGACGAGCAGGCAGCTGTGCACCGGAACCTCCCCGCCCCGGTAGAAGGACCGCGTCACCGTCGACGCGCAGGCCGGGCAGCTCACAGGATCTCCGGTGTCGGGACTGGGCGGATGAACCGGCCGCCGCGACGGCGGTACTCCGCCTGCTGTTCCAAGATCTCGCCGGTGAAGTTCCAGGCCAGAATGAGGACGTAGTCGGGCTGCTCGTCCAGCAGCACCTCCACCGGACGGATCGGCACGTGGACGCCGGGCATGTACTTGCCCTGCTTCCACGTGTTGCGATCGACCACGTACTCGAGCAGGTCCGGGCCGATGCCCGCGTAGTTCAGCATCGTGCTGCCCTTGGCCGCGGCGCCGTAACCCGCAATGGTCGCACCGTCTGCCTTCAGCCCTGAGAGCAGATCGAGCAACCTCCGGCGGATGTCCTCTACCCGCTGGCCGAAGCCGCTGTAGTAGTCGAACGTTGTCACGCCAGAGGCCCGCTCCAGTTCAAGGAGGCGCCGGGCCTCGGGCGACACCCGGTCGCGCTTGCCGATATGCCAGCGCAGGGTCCCGCCGTGCAGTTCCGGGAAGTACTCCACGTGCTGCAGGAACATGCCGTGGCGGCGAACCAGCGCGTCGACCGAGGCACACGAGTAGTAGCAGAGATGCTCGTGGTAGATCGTGTCGAACTCCCCCTGGTCAACCAGGTCCTTCACCCATGGGTTCTCGACCGTGAACAGCCCGTCATCGGCGAGCAGTACGGCGACGCCTCCGACGAAGTCATTCAGCGCGGGGACGTGAGCCATCACGTTGTTGGCGATGACGACGTCGGCTGGGCCATGCTCAGCCCGAATGCGGAGGGCGACGTCGCGGCCGAAGAACTCACCGAGCGTCGGCACACCTGCCTGCCGTGCGGCCCTCGCCTGGTCGGGCGCCGGATCGACACCGAGCACCCGGACGCCATGGGGCAGGAAGTTGCGCAGCAGGTATCCGTCGTTGCTGGCGAGCTCCACCACGAAGCTCGAAGAGCCGAGGCCTCCCGATCTCACAAGCCGGTCGACGTGGGTCCGGGCGTGCCGCAACAGCACATCGGAGAACGATGAGAAGTACAGGTAGTTGTCAACGAACAGTTGCTCCGGCGGAACGACCTCCAGGATCTGCACCAACGTGCATCCCGAGCAGAAGGCCACATCCAGCGGGAACATCGGCTCCTCGCAGCCAAGGCGGTCAGCCGTGAGGAGTGCGTCGGCCAGTGGTGTCTTGCCCAGCGACAGGAACGGGCGCAGGTCTGACGAACCACAAGACCGGCACGGCGGCTGCGCGATCTCAGCCATGCGACACGCCTTCCAAAGCGGCGAGCCTCAGCTGATCGTCGATGACCCCCTGGCGCTGAGCCGAGGCGATGTGCTTGATCCGCTGGAGGCGTGGACCGGTAAGCATCTCCTCGGTGAGACCAACCTGCCTGAAGGCTTCGTACAGCTCCTCTACGCCGCGGCGCACCGTCCACTGTGGCCGAAAGCTTGGCAATTCGGCCGCGATGCGTGAGCAGTCGACGCGGTAGTTGCGCTTGTCGGGGCTCGCTCCCTCGGCGAACGTCACCGTGGAGCCGGGTACGACGTCGGCGACGATATCGGCGACGTCCCTGATGCGGTACGTCTCGTCGGTACGGCCGACGTTGAAGGCCGTGTTGTGGACGACGGAGCGCGGCGCCTCCACCGCGGCCAGGAAGGCTCGCGCGATGTCTTCCACATGCACGAGCGGCCGCCACTGGCTCCCGTCGCTCTTGAGCAGCACCCGGCCGGTCGTGAAGGCGTAGCCGGTCAGGTTGTTGACGACCAGGTCGCCGCGCAGCCGCGGCGAGACGCCGTAGGCCGTGGCGTTCCGCAGGAACGTCGGGCTGAACTCGTCGTCGGCGAGGGCGGCCAGGTCGTACTCACATCGCACCTTGGATTCGCCGTACGGCGTCACCGGGTGGAACTCCGCCGACTCATCGAGGATGTCGTCGCCGTGTGCGCCGTAGATGCTGCACGACGACGAGAAGGCGAACCGCTGCACACCGGCGGCCTTCGCGGCCTTTGCGACGTGGATGGTCCCGTGGTGGTTGATGTCGTAGGTGGTTTCCGGGCTGAGGTCGCCCAGCGGGTCGTTGGAGATGCCCGCGAGGTGGACGACAGCGTCGATGCCCTCGAGGTGCAGCGGCGTTATGTCCCGGATGTCGAGGCGGAACTCGACGTCAGGACGATCGTAGTCCGGTATGAAGGCGCACGCCGAGAAAAGGCCGCTGTCGACGCCGACCACCTGATGGCCGGCCCGTAGGAAAAGCGGCACCAATACGGTGCCGATGTAGCCGTCGTGGCCGGTGACAAGAATACGCATAATGGTGTTACTCCCACGTTCTCCACGGTGCCTGGCCGGTACGCCAGAACTCTTCCAGAATGTGCTTCTCGCGTAATGTGTCCATGCACTGCCAGAAGCCGTTGTGCCGGTACGCCATAAGCTGGCCGTCCTTCGCCAGTTGCTCCAGCGGCTCCTTTTCGAACTGCGTGTCGTCGCCCGCGATATAGGAGAAAACCTCTGGCTCTAGCACGAAGAACGCGCCGTTGATCCAGCCCTCGCCGATCTGCGGCTTCTCCGAGAACTCGATGATCTGGTCACCGTCGGTGGTGATGTGCCCGTAACGGGCGGGCGGGCGCACCGCGGTCAGCGTGGCTATCCGGCCGTGTCTGCGGTGAAATGCCAGCAGAGCGTCCAGATCGACGTCGCTCACGCCGTCGCCCCAGGTGAGCATGAACGTGCTGCCACCCACCCACGGCCGCAGCCGTTTGATGCGCCCGCCGGTGTTCGTGGACTGGCCGGTGTCGACGACGTTGACCGACCAGTTCTCCGTCCCGTCGAGACCGTGGCGGATGACAGCACCCGTGCGCGGGTGGACCGTCAAGTCACCGTTGAGGGTGGCGTAGTCAAGCATCCACCGCTTGATGACCTCGCCCTTGTAGCCCACTGCGATCGTGAAATGCGCGAACCCGTAGCGCAGATAGTGGCGCATGATGTGCCAGAGGATCGGCCGGCCACCGATCTCGACCATGGGCTTCGGCTTGATAACCGTCTCTTCAGCGAGTCGACTGCCCACGCCTCCGGCGAGGATCGCGACTCGCGGTGCCGCCGTCATCGCGCACCGCTCTGGTTGCTGAGCCGGTTCGTCTACGCGCTCGTCCCGAGCGCAAGGGCCCGGGTGCTTGCTCCGTCGCTGGTCGACTCCAGCCTTCGGCGGATGCCTCGCCTCATCGTGCTGCCCCCCGTTTATCCCCCGTTATATGTTGCGCGCCCAGCCTAATGACACGGCGGCGAGGCAACAACGCAAACGGAGATCGTCGTCCGATTGATCACGTTAACCACCGGGCTATGCCCGTTACCAGGCCTCTACGCCTGGTAACGGGCATAGCCCGGTGGTTAACGTGATCACTCGGACGACGATCTGCTCAATTCGGTGAGCCGGTCGTGCTGGGAAAGGGCGCTCGTCCGGCGATGAATCGATCGAATACCGTCAATGCCTGGTCGGCCCGGTAGAGGCCGTTGACTACGCCCGGCCAAGTCTCCACCTCGGCTCTTCGGACGACTGGGTAGGTCTTTGGGAAGGACACCACGACGTCTTCGACGCCCAGGGCTGCCAGCGCGGTGGTGCGATGCTTGCCGTCCCGGACTATGAGTGCCCAGTCGCCATCGCCTTGGAGCAACTGCACGTCAATGGTGTGCTCATCCTCGTCGAACCCCTGCTCGTGGATCTCCTGTGCCACCCGGCAGTACTTGCCGTATCGGTTCGCCCCCAGTGCAATGGACGTCGGCCCGAAGTACTCGTAGCCGTGCCTGCCGTCTGGCGCCCGTCCGAGCTTGACCAGGTACTTCAATTCGTGCGCATCGCGCGCGCGGACGAGATCCTCCAACTCCAGGTAAGGCTCCCACGGGAGGAGATCGGAAATGAGGGGCCTGGCCAGCGGCGAGGCGGCCTCGTCCTCAGCCAAGAGGACACCAGCGAAGTCCGCCAACGTCGCCGGATGCCAGCTGCGGTGGAACCGCTCCAGCTCTGACCCGGCGTATGTCGTGCATTGGGAGGACAAGTACTCGGCGACCGACCTGGTGAAGGGGTTGCCTTCCCGGTCTGCGTGATCAATCGGGACTCAGGACGCGCCGGTGATCATTCCCGCGCCGACGGTACGGTTGTTCGCCTCGTCGATCAGGATGAACCCGCCGGTCGTGCGGTTGCGCCGGTACTCGTCCGCGAGAAGCGGGGCGGTGGTGCGCAGCCGCACCCTGCCGATGTCGTTCAGCGTCAGCTGGCCGGCGTCCTCGTCGCGATGCAGCGTGTTGATGTCCAGCCGGTAGTGCAGGTCCTTGACCAACGTCCGCACCGACCGGGTGGTGTGCTTGAGCGCCAGCTTCTGCCCCGGCGCCAGGGGCGTCTCCGCCATCCAGCACACCATCGCGTCGATGTCCTGCGCGACCGACGGCTGGTTGTGCGGCCGGCAGATCATGTCACCGCGGGACACATCGAGCTCATCGGCGAGCCGGACGATCACAGACATCGGCGGGTAGGCCTCGTCGACGGGCCCGTCCGCCGTCTCAATGGCCGTGATCGTCGTGACGAACCCGCTGGGCAGCACCATTACCTCGTCGCCGGGCTTCATT
>CAZMXH010000071.1:0-11454 GCA_964570165.1 uncultured Actinomycetes bacterium | reverse complement strand
CACGTGATACCATCCCTCTATGGCGATGACCCTGCGGCTTGACGAGAACGTCGACCGGCTCTTGACCGAGCGCGCGCGGAGTGAGAACCGGAGCAAGCAGGAGATCGCCCGCGAGGCGATCCACGCCTATCTCACCGACGAGCTGCGCCGTATCGAGGATCTCGAGGATGCGATGGCCATCGCTCGGTACGAGCTCCGCAAGCAGCTCGGCGAGGTTACCTACATCTCCCACGACGATGCTCGCAGGGCGCTCGGCATCGATCGCTGATGACCTACGCGATCGTCTGGGCCGACGAAGCATTCGCTGCTGCCCAGACTTATATGGCCGATGATCGTGAAGGTCTAATCCAGGTCTTCGACACCGTCGACCTGCTCGCGGAGAACCCACGCCCGCAGGAGGCGTTCGCCTGGGGCGCGGACCGGTACCGCATTCACATCGGCAGGTATCGGGTGATCTACGAGATCACGGAGAAGACCGTAACGATCGATGTCATCCACCTTGGGCGCACAGCCTGACCCTCATACCTCGCGAGCTTGAGACCAGTGCGGCGGATCTGGCCAGCGGGCTAGGGCGAGACCGTTGTCGATCGTCACGCGCCCACCCGCCGAGTCCATTGTTCTGTTGGTCGCGCTCTACGAACCGGATGCGGTGCTGGCGTTGCCGGGCGGCCGGAATGCGACCGGTGCGCGGGAGACCCGCGCGTGGGCACGGCTCACCCAGCGGGTTCGCTCGCGAAGGGTTTGAGAATGGCGCTGACGTCGTCAAGGTCGGGCAGCCGCTCCACCCGCTGCTGCACGGTGTCGACCGCGGGCGGCGGGAAAGTGCGCTCGGCGTTGTCGCGGAACTTCGCCGCTAGCTCGTCGGCGGTGAGCGGCCACGCAGGACCGCCGCGGTTGACCAGGATCTCCTCGACGATCTCCTCGCCGGTGGTGAGCCGTGCAGCAAGCACAGCGGGGAATTGGTGCGGGTAGATCTCGTCGCAACGCGGGTCGGCACTCACCGTGATCTTCGCCATCAGTGCCCGCCGCTGTGGGTCCCGGGCGAGGTCATCGGTGAAGTCGTCGAGGGACAACCCGAGACCCGACCCACCGAGGAGCGCGGCCGCTGCGACGTAGGGCCCGCTGAACTGGGCCTGGTAGCCCGTCTCGGGCGTCCGTTTGGCAGCGAGCGGTTCCCCGATGGTCCGGACTGTAGGCCCGGCCACGCCGATCCGGAGCTCGGCAATATCGTCGGGCCGCACGCCCCGGTCGCGTAGCGCCATGGCGGCGTCGGCGACGCAGTGGGTGAAGTGGTTCGCCGGATACGGCTTGTAGAAGATGTCCGGGACGGCCCACCGCTCGCCCAGGCCGTCGGTGACCGCCTCCGCATCGTAGTGCCCGTCCAGGAACGCCCGGAAGAACCCGAACCGGCCCTCGAGCGCCGTCGGCGGCCCGGTCAGCCCGCGGCCCACGAGCTCCGTGGCCGTGACGGCCGAGTGCGCGGCCCAGCCGCAGTGGATCCGTTTGACGGTGCCGCCCGTCCGGTTGGCCTCGATGACCCCCGACGCCATGCTCGCCGCCACGCCCATCGCGTTCGCAACGCCGTCCACGCCGAACCCCGCGACCACCGCAGCTGCCGCGGCGCCGCCCAGCGCGCCGCAGATCGAGGTCGCGTGCTGGCCTCGCGCGAAGAACAGTGAGTCCCCGGCCTCGCGGTCGTACCCAGCCATGCCGATCCGCACGCAGATCTCGAGCCCGACGGCGACGGCGGCGGCCAGGTCGGCCCCGCTCGCCCGGTTCCGCTCGGCAGCCGCCAGCGCGGCGGGCACGACCACAGCGCTCGGGTGCAGGACGCTCGGCAGGTGCGTGTCGTCGTAGTCTAGGGAGTGCGCGAGGGTGCCGTTCACCAGCGCGGCCTGGGCGGCAGGCACCCGCAGGCCGGCGCCGACCGCCGTCGCCTGCCCGGTGCCGCCGGTCGAGCGGACGTAGTCGACGACGGCGGTGCTGGTGTCCAGCGGGAGCGCGGCGGCCGAGATCCCCACGATGTCAAGCACCCGCCCGGGCACGCTCTCGCGGACCGCGGCAGGCAACCGCGGGTAGTCGTGCTCGGTCGCGAACGTCGCCAGTCGCTGCAGCAGCGTCGGCGGCGCCGTCACGCGACGACTCCGCGCTCGCGGAGCGCAGTGAGACGGCGGGAATCGACCCCCAGCTCCTCGCCGAGCACGGCGTCGGTGTCCGCGCCGAGCGGGCGGCCGGTGAACCGGATCGCCCCGGGCGTCTCGGACATCCGGTACAACACGTTCTGCATCCGCACCGTCCCGAGCGCCTCGTCCGCCACAGTCGTGATCATCTCGCGTGCCGTCACCTGCGGGTCGGCCATGAGCTCCGCGACGTCGTAGACCGGCGCCACCGCGGCCTCCGCCTCCTCGAACCGCGCCATGACCTCGTCACGGGAGCGTTGGGCAATCCAGGACTCGACATGGGAGTCGAGCAGGTCGGCGTGCTCGGCGCGGCCGCGGCCCGTGGCGAACCACGGCTCGTTGATCACCTCGGGATGCCCGACGAGCCGCATAACTCGCTCGGCGATGGGTGTGGTGCTGGTCGAGATCGCCACCCAGCGCCCGTCCTTCGTGCGGTAGGTGTTGCGCGGCGCGTTGTTGCCCGAGCGGTTGCCGGACCGCTGCTGCACGACGCCGAGCTGGTCGTACACGATGGGCTGCGGCCCGAGCACCGACACGATCGGCTCCAGGATCGACAGGTCGATCAGCTGACCCCGCCCGCCCCGGGCGTCGCGGTGGTAGAGCGCCATCGTCACGGCCGTGGCCGCGGTGATCCCGGCGATCGAGTCGGCGAGCCCGAACGGCGGCAGCGTCGGCGGACCGTCCGGCTGCCCGGTGATGTGCGCGAAACCGCTCATCGACTCCATCAGGGTGCCGAACGCCGGCCGGTGCGCGTACGGCCCGTGCTGCCCGAACCCGGTCACCCGGGCCATGATGAGGCGCGGGTTGCGTACGGAGAGCTCGGCCCAGCCGAGGCCGTACCGCTCGAGCGTGCCCGGGCGGAAACTTTCGATCACGACGTCGGCGGTCGCGGCCAGCTGCCCGAACAGCTCCGCGCCCTCCGGATCGCCGAGGTAGAGGCCGACGCTGCGCTTGTTGCGGCCGATCATCTTCCACCACAGCGGCTCGCCGTCCTTGGCTTGGCCGTGGTTGCGCATCGGGTCGCCGGACCGCGGGTGCTCGACCTTTATGACCTCTGCGCCGTAGTCGCCGAGAATCTGGCCCGCCAACGGACCTGCCAGCACCGTCGCGGCGTCGATTACCCGGATCCCCTCCAGCGGGCCGTGGCCGGCGGGCGTCCCCCGCGGTTCGCCTGCGTCGTCGGTCAACTCACGCTCCCAGGTAGGCACTACGGACCCGGTCGTTCTGAAGCAGCTGCGTGCCCGCGCCATCGAGCACGACGCGCCCGCTTTCGAGCACGTACGCATGGTCGGCCAGGCGCAGCGCCTGCGCGGCGTTCTGCTCGACGAGCAGGACGGTAAGACCCGCCTCGCGCACCTTCTCGACCGTGCGGAACACCTGGGCCACCAGCTTGGGAGCCAGCCCGAGGGACGGTTCGTCGAGCATCAGGATCTTCGGGCGGGCCATGAGCGCGCGCCCGATCGCCAGCATCTGCTGCTGGCCGCCGGACAGCGTCGCGGCCTGCTGCGCGCGGCGTTCGCCGAGCACCGGGAACAGCTCCTCGACCTCCTTTTGCGCGGAGGCCAGTTGCGAGCGGGGCAGGGTGAACGCGCCCATCCGCAGGTTCTCACCGACGGTGAGGGTCCCGAACAGCTCCCGGCCCTCGGGAACCTGGACGATGCCGGCGCGCACGATCTCGTGCGGGCTCCTGCCGACGAGGTCCTGCCCGTCCAGCGTGATGCTGCCCCGCCACGGCCGGACGAGGCCGGAGACGGCCCGCAGCGTGGTGGTCTTGCCGGCGCCGTTGGCGCCGAGCAGTGCAACCACCTGGCCGTCGGCGACATCGAGCGACACCCCCTGCAGGATCTGCAGCCCGCCGTAGCCCGTGTCGACGGCCTCAAGCGTCAGCAATGAGCTGCTCCT
Organism: uncultured Actinomycetes bacterium; assembly: GCA_964570165.1. GTDB lineage: Bacteria > Actinomycetota > Actinomycetes > Jiangellales > Jiangellaceae > JBMCTR01. Next base: position 7,372 of record CAZMXH010000071.1, on the reverse strand, counting down.
CTCCGAGGTACGCCTCGATGACCCGCTCGTTCGCGGTGACGTCGCGCGGCGCGCCGGCGGCGAGCACCTCACCGTGGTGCAGGACGACGATCTGGTCGGACAGCGCCATCACCGCGGCCATGACGTGCTCGACGAGGAGCATCGTCATCCCGGCCGCGTTGATCTGTTTCAGCAGCTCGATCACCGGCGCGCGCTCGGTGGGGACGAGCCCGGCCAGCACCTCGTCGAGCAGCAGCAGCTTGGGCCGCAGGGCCAGTGCCCGGGCGAGCTCGAGCCGCTTCCGCCCGGCGGTCGGGAGCTCGCCAGCGAGGTGCCCAGACCACTGCCCCAGCCCGACCTGCTCGACGACCTCGTCGGTCGCGGCGAGCGCCTCCGGCCGCCGCTTGGTCCGCTGCAAGGCGGCGACCATCACGTTGTCCCGCACCGTCATGGACGCGAACGGCTGCATCAGCTGGAACGTCCGTGCGACACCGGCGCGGGCCACCCGGTGCGCGGGCATCCCGGTGATCTCGCTGCCGTCGAAGACGATTCGGCCCTCGTCCGGTGCCAGCGCTCCGGAAATGACGTTGAACAGGGTGGTCTTACCCGCGCCGTTCGGGCCGATGACGCCGGTGATGCTGCCGGGCGGCACGGCGAGGTCCACCTGGCTCAGTGCCCGCAAGCCCGAGAACGACCTGCTCACCCGCTCCACGCTCAGCAGCGGCCGGGTCCCGTCCGTCATGCCGACACCCGCTCTCGGACACGCCGCCGGCGCCGGACCGTGAGCGCGTGCGCGATCGACCCGTACACGCCCTTCGGCATGAACATGACGATCAACACGATCAGACCACCGTAGATCATGAGGTCGAGCCCCGCCCGGTCGGCGAGGAATGACAGCACCTCGGGCGGGTTGCGCACGGCGTCCGTGGTGAGCTCGCCGAGCGGCACGAGCAGGACCGCGCCGATGAGCGGCCCCCACATGGTCCCCATGCCGCCGATGATCGCCGGGACGAGGATCTGGATCGACACCGCCGGTCCGAACGCCAATGACGGGTCGATGAAGAAGATGTACTGGAAGTAGAACGTCCCGCCCATGGCGGTGAGCGCACCCGAAACCCCGACGGCGAGCAGCTTGTACCGCATCGGGTTGATCCCGAGCGCGCCGGCCGCCTCCTCGCTGTCGCGGACGGCGACGACGAAGAAGCCGCTGCGGCTGCGCATCAGCACGATGACGATGAGCAGGGCGGCGAGCAGCATGATGAGCGCCACGTAGTAGTACGCGGGCGAGCCGGGCAGAAACTGCATCATCGTCCAGGAGTTCTCGCGCAGCAGCGGCACGCGGTAGCCCACGGCCTGGTTGACGAAGTCCCAGTGCAGGAAGATCAGCCGCAGCATCTCGGCGAAGGCGAACGTGGTGAGCACGAAGTAGGCGCCCTTGAGCCGGTAGCGGAACGACAGGTAGCCGGTGACGATGGCGAAGCCCCCGGCGAGCACCATGCCGACGAGCATGCCGAGCCAGGGCGACCACCCGTAGTCGACCTGCAGCACCGCGGTTGAGTAGGCGCCGATGCCGAAGAACGCGGCGTGCCCGAAGCTGAACAAGCCGGCGTAGCCGGCCATCAGGTTCCAGGCGGTCGCGAGCATCGCGAACAGCAGTATCCGGATGCCGATGTCCAGTTCGTCCCCGCGCAGCCACCACGGGAGCACAGCGAGCACGGCGCCGATCGCCACGAGCAACTTGAGGTTGGTGTCGATCCGGGTCCACGTCCGAGCTACCGCCGTCATGCTCTCGCCTTCCCGAGCAGCCCCTCCGGGCGCAGGTACAGGGCGAGCACGAAGAGGATGAACACCGCCAGCAGGTTGCTCTGGTCAGGGAAGACGACGCCGCCCACCTGCTGGGTCACGCCGATCAGCAGGCCGCCCAGAAGGGCACCGATCACGTTGCCCATGCCGCCCAGCACGACGACGACGAACGCGATGATGTTGAACGTGTCACCGGTCGTCGGCTCGAGAGACAGGAACGGCAGCACGAGCGTCGCGGCCGCGCCGACGCACGCGGTGCCGAGGCCGAACGCGAGCATATAGATCTGCGGCACGTTGATGCCCACCAGCGCTGCGCCGCGGGGGTTCTCCGCGACCGCCCGGATCGCGGTGCCCAGCTTGGTTCGCTGCAGCAGCAGGTAGAGCAGGCCGGCGAGCACGAGCGCGCCCACGAACGCGATCGTGCGCGGCAGCGTCGCGACCGCGCCGAACACCTGGAACGGCCAGGAGATCTCGAACGCGCTGAGCGACAGGCTGCCGGTGTCGTAGGTGAGCCGTACCGCCCGGGGCGTGGGGCTGAACACGACGAGCAGCAGGTTCTCGATGAAGATCGACAGCCCGAGCGTGAGCAGGAGCTTCTTCTCGAGCGACTCGTGCATGATTCGGTTGAGCAGCAGCCGCTGGACCGCCGCTCCGATGACCAGCAGCAGGCCGACCGTGACCAGGATCGTGGCGTACGGGTCGAAGCCGAGGTTCGCCACCAGCATGAACGCCATGTACATGCCGAGCGCCATGAGCGCCCCGTGCGCGAAGTTGATGATGTGCAGCACCCCGAAGATGAGGGTGAGCCCCATCGAGACGAGGCTGTAGACGCCGCCGAGCAACAACCCGGTGACGACCGCCTGGATGAGGACCGACCGGTCAGGCCCGAGCAGCTCCGCGATGCGGCCTCCGTTGAGCAGCACGACGGCTGCTGCAACGGAGACCGTCACCACCCAGCGGACCACGTCCTGACGGCGGGGCGTCGCCGGACGCGCGACCTCGGACCTCGTTGCCACGGGAACGTTGCCGCCCGGGACCGGTCACTCCGCCCAGGGAACCCGCGGGAAGACCGGGTCCGCCTCACGGAACTGATCCGGATGCACCTGGAGCACGCTGCCTTCCTGCACCTGCATCACGATCGGCACGGCGTTGACGTTCTCCCCGGTCTCGTCGAACTCGATCTGCCCAGGGTAGGCCAGCAGCGGGTCGAGCGAGCTCTCGCTGAGCGCGTCGCGCACGTCCTGCGGCTCGGCCGAGGCAGCACGCTCTAGGGCGTCCGCGATCAGCAGCGTGGCCTGGTAGCTCAGCACCGCCGCGGTCCGCATGTCGTTGCCGGTTCGCTCCTCGTACCGGGCCCGGATGTCCTGGACCTCCTCGTTGGTGGCGTCGAAGCGGTAGTTGGAGTCGAAGTAGTACTCCGCGCCGTCCGGCGCGTCCTCGGGGAACTGCGCGATGTCGAAGGCGCCGTGGGCGACGCCGAAGACCGAGTCGACGTCCGGCGCGACCGCCATGGCCTCGCGCGCGGTCAGGACGCCGTCCGGGTAGTATCCGGTGGCTGCGAGGACGTCCGCGTCGGCCGCGCCCACCTGGCTGAGCTCGGTCGTGAGGTCGCTCACCTCGAACGCGTTGTACGAGATCTCCTCGACGACCTCCATCCCCAGGCTCTCGGCCTCCGCGGCGAACGCCTCGTACACGCTCGTGCCGAACGCCGTCTCCTCGTGCAGGTACGCCACGCGCTCGACGGTCTCACCCGAGGCCTCCGCGATCGCGGCGAGGTTCTGCGCGCCGAACTGGCCCATCGCGGTCGCGTTGGGCTGGATCCGGAAGGTGTAACGGCTTTCCTCGTTGATGATCGCGTCGTCGACGGCAACGTCAATCACGAACGGCACCTGCGAGCGCTCGGCCAGCGTGGCGACGTTGACTGAGACCGCCGACTGGAAGGCGCCAATGATTGATACGACGCCCTCGTCGATCATGCGCTGCGTCTCGGTCTGTCCGATCTCCGGGTCGCCCTGGCTGTCCGCCGAGACCAGCTCGAGCTGTGCCCCGTCGAGCGACCCGATGCCCCCGGCCTGGTTGATGTCCTCGATGGCCATCTCGACCGCCGCGTCCATCGACGTCCCGTCGTCCGCGAGCGCCCCGGTCAGCGGGTGCAGCGATCCGATTGGAATGGTCTCGGCCGCGTCGGCATCGTCCGCCGGCTCGTCCGCGGCCTCCTCCTCGGTCGTCTCCTCGCCGGCGTCCTGCGAGCCGTCCTCGACGACCTCGCCGCCGCCGCACGCAACTGTTACCACCGGTAGCACCGCCACGGCGGCGAGGATCCTCAGCTTCCTCACATGTGCCTCCTCTGCCATGCGTGCCACCTCGCCTCGCCGAGGCGGCCACGCTCGGGAGCCCGGAGCCGAAGCTCCGCCCCGAGGTGTACCGTTCAGCGGAACCACTCTCCTTGACGCGCCTCAGAATCCCCTACGCCGGGTATCCAGTCAAGACCTGTACTGCACGAATTAACAGGGATAACATGGGCGCCGCCGCGGCCTTAGAGAGAATGCGCCGACGTACCGCTGAGGGGAACGCAGAACAGATCGTGGATAGAAGCACAGCGAGCTCGACGCCTGCGGGCACCGCTTCGGCCACTCGTGTCGCCGAGGTCCTCCTGCTGTTCCTCCACGAGCCCGACGGTGTGGGCATCAGCGAGGCCAGCCGGCGTCTCGGGCTAAGCAAGGCGGTCGTCCACCGCATCCTGCAGTCGCTGGAGGCGCGGGCCTTCGTCCGCCTCGACGACGGCAGCCGACGCTATGTGCTCGGCCCGGCGGTCAGCGCACTCGGGGCCCAGGCGCTGCACCGGCTGGACCTGCGCTCGGCCGCGATGCCGGTGCTCCGGCGGCTGCAGCGCGAGTCCGGGGAGACGACCACGGTGTCGGCGCTGGTCGGGACGCACCGGGTGTACCTGGACCAGGTGGTGAGTCTGGCCGAGATCAAGATGACGGTCGAGACCGGGCGGGCATGGCCGCTGCACGCCGGCTCGTCGAGCCGGGCGATCCTCGCGTTCGCGTCACCAGAGCTGCGCGACCAGGTGCTATCGGGGGAGTTGCCCGGCCTGACCCCGCTCACCATCACCGACCGGACCACCCTGGAGGCCGACCTGGACCTGGTGCGGGCGCGGGGCGCCGCGGTGTCCCGCGGGGAGCGGCAACCCGGCGCGGGCAGCGTCGCCGCGCCCGTGTTCGGCCCGGAGAGCACCGTCGTCGGCTCGATCAGCATCTGCGGGCCGGCCAGCCGGTTCGACGACGCGGTCACGGTGCGGCTGGTCGAGCTCGTCCGGTCAGGCGCCGACGAGATCAGCGCCGCGCTCGGCAGCGGATCGCGCAGCCGCCCCGCGGTCCGGGAAGGGCAGGCATGAGAGCACACCACCGCAGCTGGCTCTACCTCCCCGCGACCCGCCCGGACCGGTTCGGCAAGGCCGTCGCCAGCGGCGCAGACGCGGTCGTGCTCGACCTGGAGGACGCGGTGCCGCCCGACCGCAAGGAGGCCGCGCGCCGGCAGGCCGCTGAACTGCTGTCGGCGGACGTCCCGGTGCCGGTCTACGTGCGGGTCAACGGCCCGCGGACACGGTGGGTGCGCGACGACGTGGACGCGGTGGCGACCGGATCCGTGGCCGGCATCCGGGTCCCGAAGGTGGAGGACCCCGCGGAGGTGCGGACGATCGCCCGCTGGCTCGACGACGCCGCGGCGCTCGTCGCGGTCCACTGCCTGATCGAGTCCGCCCGCGGGGTCGAGCGGGCGTACGACATCGCCACCGCCGACCCGCTCGTGGCGGGGCTGGACATCGGCGAGGCGGACCTCGCGGCGGACATCGGCGCCGCCGACGACGAGAGCCTGCTGTACGCGCGGTCGCGGTGCATCGTCGCGGCGCGGGCCGCGGGCCTGCCACCGCCGGTGCAGGCGGTGTACATGAACGTGCGCGACCTCGCCGGCCTGCGGGCCTCCTGCGAGCGGGGACGGCGCCTCGGCTTCCTCGGCAGATCGGCGATCCACCCCGAGCAGGTCCCGGTCATCAACGAGGTCTACACGCCCGGCGAGGCGGAGGTCGCTGACGCGCGCGCCGTGCTCGACGCGGCCGGGACGCGTGAGGGTGAGGGGTTTGTGCTGCCCGACGGCCGGTTCGTCGACGCGCCCGTGATCGAACGCGCGCGGCGGACCCTGCAACTCGCCGAGGCCTCCGGGCCGCCGGCCACGAGCCCAGGGACGAAGGACGAGGGGAGATCGTCATGAGCCGGATTCTCGACGCAGTCGCCGCCGGTCTCGAGGTGTACGACCTCGGCAGGCCGCTGCAGACCGGGATGCCGTCCTCGCCCAACCACCCCGGGTTCCGCATGATGTTGCAGCGGCGGCACGGCGACATGGTCCGCACCGACGGAAGCTCGGCTGCGAACGAGATCATCATCACCGGCGGCCACGTCGGCACCCACCTGGACGCGCTGGCGCACGTCTCGCACCGCGGGTACCTGCACGGCGGCGTCGCTGTCGACGAGGCGATGGACGCCGGGCGCTTCGCGGTCCACGGCGCGGACAAGCTGCCCGCGACTCTGATCCGCGGCGTGCTGCTCGACGTGGCCGCGGCGAAGGGCACCGACGTGCTGCCCGCCGGCTACGGGATCACCCGCGAGGATCTCGAGCTGGCGGTGAAGCTGCAGGGGGTGGAGCTCCGACCCGGCGATGTGGTGCTCGTCCGCTCCGGCTGGGGCCGGCGGTGGGACGACCCGGCGGCCTACGTCGGGCTCGGCTCCGGTGTGCCCGGGCCGACCGAGGAGGCCGCGCGGTGGCTGGCCGACCAGGGTGTCCGCGTCACCGGCTCGGACACCGTCGCGTACGAGCAGATCACCGCGGAGGTCGGGCACGGGCTGCTCCCGGTGCACCGGCTGCTCCTCGTCGAGCGCGGGATCCCGATCCTCGAGATCCTGAACCTCGAAGGGGTGGGCGCCGCCGGGGTCTACGAGTTCTGCCTTGTGCTGGCGCCGCTCAACGTGGTAGGCGGCACGGGAGCGCCGATCCGGCCCCTCGCCGTCGTCGACGCCGGGTGAGGCATCGTGCCCGGCACCGCGGAGCTGACCGAAGCCGTCCACCGCCTCGGCGCGGTCGGCGCCGCCCACACCGGCGGCCTGCCGGCCATCGCCGGGAGTACCCGGTGACCGGCGCAGGGCTGATCGTCGCCGGTGCCGGTGCCGCCGGGCTGGCCACCGCCCTCGCTGCCACCGAAGGTGGCGCCGACGTCGTGCTCATTGAGGCCCGCGAGAGCTTCCGGACGGCGTCCAACACCGCGATGAGCACCTCGATGATCCCTGCAGGAGGGAGCCGCTGGCAGCGGGAGGCGGGCATCGCGGACTCGCCCGAGCGGTTCCGCGAGGATGTCCGGCGCAAGACCCGCGGGCAGGCCGACCCCACGGTGACGCAGGCGCTCACCGACGTGGCGCCCGAGCTCGTGGTGTGGCTGCACGACCGGTGCGGCGTCCCGCTCGGGCTGGTGACCGACTTCAGCTACCCGGGGCACTCGTACCACCGCTGCCACGCCGTGCCCGACCGGTCCGGGCGC
>CAZMXH010000070.1:0-11557 GCA_964570165.1 uncultured Actinomycetes bacterium | reverse complement strand
CGCACCTCCTCGCCCAGGGTGGCGATACGGGCGTAGCCGGCGAATGCGAAGAACAGCAAGCCGGCTGCGCCCAGGACGTCGGTGACGCCGGCATCGACCGTCCCCGTCGCACGTCCCGCGGCATCGGCACCGATCAGTGCCGCCGCGACGACCGCGATCAGCACGGCGACCACGGTGACCACCAGCCATCGGGTCGCGCGGGCGGTCCGCTGGATGCCCGCCAGGTTCGTGGCCGTCACCAGCACCGTCGCGCCAGCCGCGAGGGCGCGGGCTTGTTCCGGCCAGACGTACGCGCCCACCGCGTGTGCTGCCGCCGCGCAAGACGCGACCTTGCCCACCACGAAGGCGTACCCCGCGAGCGCACCCCAGGACTGCCCCAGCCGCTCCCGGCCATAGACGTACGTCCCACCGGCTTGCGGATGGACGGCCGCGAGCTGGGCGGATGAGGTGGCGTTACAGAACGCGACGAACGCCGCGATGACAAGGCCCGCGAGCAGCCATGCCCCTGCCCGCTCGGCCGCGGGCTGCCACACGACGAAGACGCCGGTGCCGATCATGGCGCCGAGGCCGACAACGACGGCGTCGGCGGTGCCCAATCGGCGGGACAGGCGAGAGTCCGGCTGGGGCACCTGCCCAGGATGCCGCAGCGGAGCAGGACTGTGTGGCGGGGGTGCCCCCGGCGTGCTTGCAATTGCTAGCGAATGCTAGCTACTATTGAAGTATGGCTGGATCGCTCGGTGAGTTCCTGCAGGAGCAGCGGCGTCACGCGCAGCTGTCACTGCGGCAGCTTGCCGAACGCGCGGGCGTGAGCAACCCGTATCTCAGCCAGATCGAGCGCGGCCTGCGGCGGCCGTCGGCCGAGGTGCTGCAGCAGATCGCGAAAGGTCTGCGCATCTCGGCTGATGTGCTCTACACGCGGGCCGGGCTGCTGGAACAGCGGGACGGTCACGGCTCGGTCGAGGCCGCGGTGCTGGCCGACCCAGTGCTCACCGAGCGGCAGAAGCGAGTGCTGCTCGACCTGTACGAGACGTTCCGTTCCGCGTCGATGCCCGACGAGGCCGAGGAGTGACAATGGCTAAGACGATGCAGAAGGCCAAGACGATGCAGAACCGACCCAAGCCGCTATACGCCGTCGCCGGCGCGGCTGACATTGCGGTCTCGACGCTCCGCCGGCTGCCGAGCCGGCTTCCCTCGCTCGCCGAACGCGCCGAGAGCGCCACTGCCAGCGCGCGGTCGCGTCTGAGCGACCTGTCCGCCGAGCTGCCGGCGGAGCTGCGAAGGCTCCGGGCGGACCTACCGGCGGAGTTCCGGCGGCTGCAGTCCGAGCTGCCCGACGGCGTCCGCAAGATCCGGGCGGAGCTGCCCGAGCGGCTGCACCATGCCCAGACGCGCGCCGAGCACTACTACAGCGAGCTCGCCGACCGTGGTGAGACGGTGGTGGCCCGGCTCCGCGGTCGTGAGGCGGCCGAGCCGGTGACCGGACGTGCCGTCAGGCCCGCCGCGGAGCCTGACGGTGAGAAGACCGGACGCGAGATCGCCGAGGCGGCGAAGACCGAGCCGACCGTGGCCGAGAAGGCCCCGGCCGAGGCTCCGGCCGAGCCGGCCCCGGCGGAGCCTGCGGCGGCCAAGGCGGCCCCGGCCGAGCCCAGTGCCGAGGAGCCCAGTCCGAAGAAGCCTGCGGCGGCCAAGAAGGCCCACACCACGCGGAAGACGTCCTCGACGACGAGGTCGGCGGCCGCGAAGAGGACGGCCAGGGCTACGTCCACGACGAACGAAACCGACAAGTAGTCACCGGCGGGGAGGCCCGGCGGCCGGCGGGCGCTGAGCACGCCGGCCGGCCCCGGGCGGTGGCTGTATCGGCTGCCGCCGTGATGCCGTAGGCTCGGTTGCGTGTGGGATGCGTTCGCGGCGTTTCAGGGCGGGCTGCTGTTGCTGCTCACCCTCGGCGGTCTCGGAATCATGGTCTTCGCCCTGGTCGATGCGCTAAGGATCCGTGCCGAGGCCTTCCCCGCCGCCGGAAAGCTGACCAAGAACATCTGGCTGGTGATCTTGGGTATCGCGTTGGCCGCGAACCTGGCGCTGTTCAACATTCTCTCGATCTTCGGTATTGCCGGCGTGATCGCGGCTGCCGTATACCTTCTCGACGTCCGTCCAGCGGTGCGGCAGGTCGGCGGCGGTCGCGGCCGCGACGACGGCCCCTACGGCCCCTGGTGACACCGCGTCGCCTCTCGCTAGGCTTCGAGGGGTGCGCCACGACCAGCATGGCAGGACCCGCCGCCTCGAACTGAGCGACCAGACCCTGCGGCGGTGGGACTGCACCGTGCTCGCCAGCGATCCCGACGAGGGCATCGTCCTCGACCAGTCGGCCTTCTACCCCGGTGGGGGCGGCCAGCCGCCTGACCAGGGTGTGCTGCTGTGGGGCGGCGTGCAGACGCATATCGTCGGTGCCCGTCCCAAGGACGATCTGTGGCTGATCCCAGATCCCGCGGACCCGCTGCCGCCGGTGGGCACCGCGGTTCGCGGCGCGATCGATGACGAGCGCCGGACGCTGTTGATGCGCACCCACTCCGGGCTGCACGTGCTGTGCGGGGTGGTGTTCCGGGACTACGGGGTTCCCGTGACAGGGGGAAACATGGAGCCCGGCGAGGCTCGGCTGGACTTCGACTTCGCGGAGGTGCCGCCGGGCTTCAAGGACTCGCTGACCGAAGCGCTCAACGCGGAGGTGGCGGCCGACCGTGCGATCCAGATCAAGCTGCTGCCGCGGAAGGAGGCCTACCAGCTCGGCCCCATTATCAAGACAGCGACCGACCTGCTTCCGCCCGATCTCGAGGTGGTGCGGCTTGTCGACATCAACGGCCTGGACCTGCAGGCGGACGCCGGCACCCATGTCGCATCCACGCGGCAGATCGGGCGCATCGAGGTGACCAAGGTCGAGAGCAAGGGCCGGGGCTTCCGTCGCGTGCGGATCCGGCTGCCCTGAACGGCATCTCTCGAGAAGAGGCGCCGGGGCACCGCGAGATCCGGATCAGGTTCCGGCCACCGAGCGTGCGATGTCGATGGCGCGTTCCCGGTCGGCGCCTTCGAGTCGCAGGGTCAGGTCATTCGCGCGGAAGATCAGCGTCGGGCCTGCCGCACGCGCCGTGGCCGTGAGCTCGCGTCCGTCACCATCGATACCGACGATGTGGTGCGGCCCGTCCACCCACAACGCCTGGCCGCCTGCCGTCCGCTGCTGGCTCGCCCGCAGGGTCGGCAATCTGGGCGAGGACCCGGTCTGCCAGCGCATCCGCGTCGATCGCGGGGTGGGCGAGCGTGCGCCCGAGTGTCCGGAGCTCTCCGTGGGTGGCTCCCAACAAATGGTCGTCAGCCGTCTTACACCACGGACGGCTGCCAGGTTCCCCAACGGCGGACGGCCCACCCGATTGTGTCCTTGACCAGGCCAATTGGCCTGGTCAAGGACACAATCGGGTGGTTTACGTGGTCACTAGGAACGGTAGACGATGACCTTGTCGCCGATGCGGACCTGGTCGAAGATCGCGGCGATCGCGCCCTTGTCCCGGATGTTGACGCACCCGTGGGATGAGCCGTTGTACCCGTTCGCGGCGAAGTCCGGCGAATAGTGGACCGCCTGGCCGCCGTCGAAGAACATGGCGTACGGCATCGGAGTGTCGAACAGCGACGAGACGTGGTCGCGGGACTTCCAGTAGACGGTGAACGTCCCCTCCCGCGTGGGGGTCAACTCGGAGCCGAACCGCGCGTCGAGCGTCGTCCGGATGTCGCCGTCGATCATCCAGCGCAGCACGCGGGTGGTCTTGTCGATGCAGAGGACCCGCCCCGTCATGCATGCATCGGGGATCCCGTCCGCCGAGCCGCGCTCGGCCGGCGCGTTGTGCAACTCCTCCTCGGTGGGCTGCCGAGTCATCCCGACGAGCAGGTCCCACGTGCGCTGGTCTACCTCGCCGGTGGACGGGATGCCGCGCTTGGTCTGGAAGCCGGAGACCGACGCTGATGTGACCGGCCCGTAGTAGCCGGTGACCTCTTCGTAGTACCAGCCGATCTGCTTGAGGCGGGCCTGCAGTTCGCGGACTCTGTCCCCGGACTCGCCCGGGCCGATGATCGTGGGGCCGGGGGTGAGGCGGTTGTGCTTCTCGTCCTCGGTCGGCTCCCTGGTCATGTCGACCAGCCGGTCCCACGTCTCGTCGTCGACCTCGCCGGTCGGCTCCAGTCCGCGCTTCTCCTGGAACCCTTCGACCGCCTCGAGGGTGATCTCGTCGAAGTCCCCGGTGATGTCGGGCTCGTACCAGTCGATCTGCTTGAGCCGGGCCTGCAGTTCGCGGACGCCGTCGCCGGAGTCGCCGAACACGAACAGCGCCGTCGGCTTCAGCGTCGCATCTGCGCTGGGGGCGGTCGTGGCGGTGCGCTGCTCCGTCGGAGTCGCCGGCGTTTCGAGCACCGGTGCCGGCACCGCACTTGAACCGCTGCCTGCGGCGAGGACTTCGGCCGGTTCGCCACCGGGGTCGATCAACCGGTCCACGCCGAACGCCACGCCGCTGACAACAGCGACGGCTGCGACTGCGACGGCGAGGCCAGTGCCTATCGCCCTGCCTCGTGCCACGCCGAACCCCCTCGACTCGTGCAAACGGCGCCGTAAGGCGCCGTCACCTTCCTTGCCCGAGAAGACGTTCCATCCTGCCAGGAGGTTGCTCCTGGTTCCCACGCTTTGGTAACGATTCCATCTCACACGGGTGGCTAGAGTCGGGACATGGCGGAGATCGCGGTTATCGGCGGTTCGGGGTTCTACTCCTTCCTGGAGGACGTGGAAGAGGTCGTCGTCGACACGCCGTACGGTCCGCCGAGCGACCCCATCGCCGTCGGTGAGATCGGCGGGCGGAGTGTGGCGTTCCTGCCGCGACACGGCCGGGACCACCGGTTCCCACCGCACCGGATACCCTTCCGCGCCAACCTCTGGGCGCTGCGGTCGCTCGGAGTCCAGCAGGTCATCGGGCCTAGCGCCGTGGGATCACTCGATCCCGCGTTGGGAGCCGGGGCGCTGGCAGTTCCCGACCAGCTCGTCGATCGCACCCGGGGGCGCGAGAGGACCTACTACGACACCGGGCCGGTGCACGTGTCGTTCGCCGATCCCTACTGCCCGGCCGGTCGCGCTGCGGCGGTCAGCACGGCACGCCGCCTCGGGTGGGAGCCGCTGCTCGCGTCCGCGACTCTCGTCGTGATAGAGGGACCCCGGTTCTCCACACGGGCGGAGTCCCGCTGGTACGCCGCCCAGGGCTGGGACCTCGTCGGCATGACGGGGTACCCGGAGGCCGTGCTCGCGAGGGAGCTGGCGGCGTGCTACGTCCCCCTGTCGCTGGTCACCGATGTGGACGCTGGCGTCGAGGAGGGCGCGGGCGTCACCCAGGAGGAGGTGTTCCGGGTCTTCGCCCGGAACATCGAACGGCTCCGGGCCGTGGTCACCGAACTCGTCGGCGCGCTGCCGAAGGAGCGGGCGTGCCCGTGCGCGCACGCGCTGGACGGCATGGAGCTACCGTCCCAGATCGAGCGCGTCGTCCGCCGGAGCTAGAAGTCCCTGCCAGGCACCCACAACCGGGACGCCGGCTTGTCGGGCGGCTGCTGCTGTGCGGACGGCTGGCTCGGCGGCGGCGTCGAACTCGGCGGGGCCGGCGCCTGCCGCAGGTCGTTCGGCTCGGGTTCGGTTTTCCGGGCCGCCTCCGACTCGGCCTGGACCTGGCCGAGTCGGAGCTGGCCTAGGACCTTGTCCACCTGCGCGGCCAGATCAGCGGACACGTACTGACGGACGTGGTCGAGCACGAGCGAGCTCAGGTCGATCAGCAGTCGAGCGTCCCTGCGGCCGAGCTTGACCTGGGCCGCGTTGAGCAGGACGGAGATCATCTCCGTGACGACCTGCTCCGCCGGCGCTTCACGCAGCTTCTTGACGTACTCGCGGGCCTGCTCTTCGGAGACCTGCTGACCCTCCGCCGCCGGTCCGGATGCTGTTCCAGTGGCGTCGCTCACGTGTGACACCGTAGCGCCTCAGCAGGCGACGATGGGTATCCGGCGCAGCCACGCACGACGCCTCGGCCGCGGCCGTCACCGCGGTCGCCAATGGGCGCGAAGATGGTCGAATCCGGCGAGTCATGGCATGCTACGCGCTCATGACAATCCCACGATCTCGGTCCGCTGGCATCGCCGCTCGGCTCACCGTCGGGGCGCTCGCCGCTGTCGCCCTGACCGGCTGCATCAAGATGGACATGGACCTGACGCTGGACGGTGACACGGCGAGCGGCTCCGTGATCGTCGCGATGGACAGGAGTCTCCTCGACATGGCGGGCGCGGAGCCCGAGGACATGCTCGGCGATCTCCGCGACGAGGCCGACCTGCCCGAGGACGCCACCGTCGAGCCGTACGAGGACGACGACTACATTGGCCAGCGCCTGATCTTCGAAGACGAGCCGCTGAGCGAGTTCGCCGGCGACGAGATGTCCATCAGCTACGACCCGGAGGCAGGCCGGTACGAGGTCATCGGGTCGATGGATATGACCGACATGGCGGGGGACAGTGGCGACATGCCCGCCGAGATGGCCGACGCGCTGCTGGAGTCGTTCGACATCGTCATCTCGATCACCTTCCCCGGCGAGGTGACCGAGCACAACGGCGAACTGTCCGGCAACACCGTGACCTGGCGCCCCGTCGCCGGAGAGGTCAACGAGATGAGGGCGGTCGCGTCCGAGCAGGACGGGCTCGCGGGCTGGCTGATCGCTGTCCTCGTCGGTCTCTTCGTAGTGATCGCGGCCGGCCTGGTGGCCCTCCTCGCACTTCGGAAGCGCGCCAGGCCGGCGACCGGCCAGTCCGAAGAACAGCCTGATCCGGAAGACGTCGCCAGGGCCTGAGATCCGCCGCCGCACCCGGCACCGGTCACCCAGTTGCACCGGCAGACAACGTACGGTGACACGGTGAGCCGGCGATGGATTGATCTAGCGGGTGCCTCGAACGTCCGGGACCTCGGCGGGCTGCCCGCGCGCGACGGTGCGACGACCCGGTACGGCAGGGTGCTGCGTGGGGACAACCTGCAGGACCTCACGCCCGACGACGTCGCGTACCTCGTCGACACGATTGGGGTAAGGGACGTCGTCGACCTGCGTACCAGCATCGAGGTCGAGGCCGAAGGCCCGGGTCCGCTGACGAATCGGACCGAGGTCCGCGTCCACCATCACTCGCTGTTCCCCGAGGCAGGGAGAAGGACCGACGTCGAGGCCGCCGACACCGTGCTGCCGTGGGCTCGGCCCGAGGAGGCGGCCAGCGCGTCGGACTCGACCGGCCTGTACTACACGCGGTACCTCGCCCGCCGGCCGGACTCAGTGCTCGCCGCCCTACGCACCATGGCGACCAGCAACGGCGCCACGATCGCCCACTGCGCCGCCGGCAAGGACCGCACCGGTGTGATCGTCGCTATGGCGCTGTCGGTGGCCGACGTGGACCGTGACGCGATCGTCGCCGACTACGTGGCGACCGGCGAGCGCATTGCTGCGATCATCGCGCGGCTCCGCGGGACCGCCACCTACTCGACGGACCTCGGCGACAGCTCGATCGACGACCATCGGCCTCGGCCGGACGCGATGCACACCTTCCTCCGCTACCTCGACACCCACTGCGACGGGCCGCTCGGCTGGCTGACCAGGCACGGTTGGACCGATGCCGATTCCGATGCGCTGTGCAGCCGGCTGCTCGCGTGACGCTAGCGGACGTCCACGGGCGCCGTACGCAGACCAGGCTCGCCGTCGACTACCTGCCGGAGGACATAGGTCCCGGCGGGGATCCGGTTCAGCAGGACCAGGCCGACGGGGTTCGTCGTCCGCTCCTGCACGACCTCCCCTCTCGTCCGCAGTTCGACGGTCGCTCTCGGCTCGGCGGTCACGAGCAGGTTGCGCCCCACATGACGGACGCGGGGCTCGGCAGCGACGTCGGCGGCCGGGTCGCCCATGCTCGGAAGATCGTAGTCGCAGACACCGTCGGGGAAGATCGCCTCGAGCCGATCGAGCTCGCCGGCGGTCGGATCCCACGACCCGTACAAGTCCTCCACCGCGGCGCTTCGCACGGGCATCAGGTGGCACTTGTAGATGTCGCCGGAGATCGGCCCGCCGGCCTCGATCCGCGAGGTGCTGAACGGCTCGAACATCTCGGTGCACTCGCCGTCCGGCTTGTCATCGAGGATGCCGTCCCACACGCCGTCCCCCCTGGCGATCTCCTGGCCGTCGACGGCGATGCAGCGGTCCACGCCGCGCTCCGGCGCCGCCTCGGCGACCGTGAGCGTCGGGTCGGCCTGCAGGTTGGCCATCCACTCGGCGATGGTGTCCAGCGCCTCGTGGGTGAGCTCCGCGCCGGCCGGCCCGTCGCCGGATTCGTCGGCCTCGAGGAACCAGATCACCTGCCCCTCATGGTGGCCGCGGGCGTCCAGGAGCCGCTGGCGCGCGGCGAAGGACTGATGCGAGTTGTGCATGTCGAGCACTGGTTCCAGGTAGTCCCGGATGTCGATGACCGGGACCCGCGGCGGCAGCTCCCCACGGAAGACCAGGCCGGACTCGTACGCGCCGCGGATGGCGGCCAGGTCGCCGGAGCGCCGCGGCGCGGGCGTCACCCCGTCGTCAGGGGACAGGTTGGCATTCCGCGACGACCATGGGTCGAACAGCTCGGTGACCGGGATCGCCCCGCTCGCCAGGCTGGCCAGCACCTCGTTCGGCGTTATGCCGCGCTCGGCTGCGATGCGGCCAACGACCACCTGCAGGTCCTCGAAAGGCACGCCTTCGTGAGCCATGTCCGAGGTCTCCTTCCAGGAGCCGACCTCGGCGTTGACCTCGAGGAACTGCTGCGGCGTGATCTCACCGGAGGCGACTGCCCGCAGCCCGTACTGGACACCGACGTTGTCCCACGGCACGCGGGCGAACCCGGTCTCGGGATCGGTGCCGTACACCTCCCGGACGTCGTCCCAGTGCGTGCGCTCGATGTCATCGACCTGGTCGCCGAGGAGGTCCCAGTTCGTCTCGCTGCCGAACAGGGGATTCATCGCCAGTGGCAGCAGGCCGAGCCAGCCCTCGACGCACTCGCTGGAGCCGGTCTGCTGCGGCAGCTCGATCCCGAGCTGGCTGGCGAGCAGCCCCTTGGCCTGGTTCAGTCCCCGCGCGTTGGAACCGAGATGGCCCTCGATCGAGTTCATGCCCTGCAGCAGCTTGCGGTTGTCCCAGTCCGCCCAGAACTCCGCCTCGTCGGCCTCGAGGTCCATCCACCGGTCGAGCAGGGCGCAGTCGCCCACGTGGATGGTCTGCGTCGTCATGTCCGGGTAGCTCCGCTGCGGGACGAGCGCGTCGAGCAGGCCGGGATGGTTCTGCGCGTAGACGTACTGCTGGATTGCGCCTCCGGAGCCGCCGAGGCCGACGGTGTAGTCCGGCTCGCCGTGGGACGCGGCGAAGTGGTCCTTGACCATCTGCGCAGTTCGCCCGCCGAGCAGCAGGTTGTAGTGCTCGCCGGTACGGGTGCCCGTCGAGTAGGCGACGGCGTATCCCATGCCGAGCCGGTCCGGCTCCCCCGTGATCCCGCTGTCGCTGTACCGCCCTTGGGTATGGCCGATGCCCACGCCGCCCTGGAACTGGAAGAGCAGCCGGCCGTTCCAGTTGCTCCGGTCGGGGTTCTCTGGCGCTCCCTCCGTCACCTCCTCGGCGGTGGCGAGCATCGAGATCGAGTAGATGAACCGGTTGATGACCCCTCGCTCGTGGCGGATCAGGTACGGGACCTCGCGCCCGTCGGTCAGCGTCGTCGTGGCGAGGGTCGCGCCGCCCAGGCGTTCCGCGATGTCCTCGATCGGGCCCTCGCCGTGCTCCCGGATGACGTGCCGGTTGCCGTCCGTGTCGACCGCGTAGTACCAGGTTCGTGTCTCGGCGTTGCAGTCCCGGCTGTAGCCGATCAGGTTGCCGTCATCGTCGCGCACCTCGACGCCCTCACCGTCCTGGTTGTCGACGATGAGCTCGAGCCCGTGGTCCTGGGCGGTGCAGGCGAACGGGTACTGGACGGGCGGCGACCCGGTGACCGATGCGGGGCCGAGCCCGGTACCCGCGGCCGGAACGGCTACGAGGGAGCCTGCGAGCAGCGGGAACGCCAATGCCAAGTACAGGACGAATCTCCGGCGGTGCGTGCGAGTCGACATCTCCGGCACCCCCAGGTGTCCGTAACAGATCGTCGCGGTGGCCTAGACCCTAGGCTCGGTTGCGGCGCGAAGCAATATGTCGGGCCGCAACGGTGGGGCTGCTCAGCTCAGGAGCAGCTCGGCGCCCAGCGCGAGATCGACCGGTTCGGCCACTGCGACGTAGAAGCCGCGCATGCCGCCGCGCAGCGCCTGCAGCGGTTCCCGCATCGGTGGGCCGCCGTCGCCCGGTGGCACGCCGAGCACGTACCGGCTGAACTCCACGCACGGCTCGGCGACCGCGACCTCCGCGAACGGCACGACGCGGCCGTCGAGCAGCCGGATCGCACCGCCCTCCAGCCGGTCGCGGGTGATGCGTTCGTCGCTGTCCACGAGGACGTTCTCGCCGGCGACGCCGTCGGTGACGTGCGCGCCGAACATCTCGCGCATGGCGCGGTAGTGCGAGGTGAACCCGACCGACAGGCCGCTGGCCCGGCCGTGGTTGCGGCTGCGCGGGTGAGCGACGTGGTGCACGTCCAGCAGTTGCCGCCCGTCGAGCTCGCCGATGGCGCCGTCGGCGGTCACGTGCAGCCGTGCCACCTGGCGAATGGGCGACGTGTCGTACCACCTGTGGGGCTTGCGGCCCTTCTTGAGCGGATCGAGTTGGACCTGCAGCCGTACGACGGACCGGGGCACAGGGCACAGCCTAGTGGAGGCAATCAAGCGTTGATCATGGACAATCTCTGCCAAACCAGAGCCGGACAGCAGATTTCTGCCATGATCAACGGGAGTGGGTCGCGCAGGCTGGCGGACGATCTCCGTACGACGGCGCTCGGGAATCCATTGCGCGCCGGGCTCGTTGGTGCCGGACGGAGGTGCTGATCAGTGACGCTCCAGATGCCCGTGCCGCGACGGATTGCGATGCTCAGCGTTCATACCTCGCCACTCGAGCAGCCGGGTGCCGGTGATGCAGGTGGGATGAACGTCTACATTGTCGAGCTCGCGCGCCGCCTTGCCGAGCGCGGCGTGGCGGTCGACGTGTTCACTCGTGCGACGTCCAGCCGGCTCCCGCCGGTCGCCCGGGTCGCGCCGGGTGTCACTGTGCGGCATGTGGTTGCCGGCCCGTTCGGGAGCGTGGACAAGGGCGAGCTGCCGTCCCACCTCTGCGACTTCGCGGCCGGGGTGCTGCAGGTCGAGGCGGCGAGCGATCCGGGGCGCTACGACCTCGTCCACTCCCACTACTGGCTGTCCGGGCAGGTCGGATGGCTCGCCACCGAGCGGTGGGACGTCCCCCTGGTGCACTCCATGCCCACGATGGCCAAGGTGAAGACCCTCGCGCTGGCGGACGGCGACGCGCCGGACCCGCAGTCGCGG
>CAZMXH010000069.1:0-11594 GCA_964570165.1 uncultured Actinomycetes bacterium | reverse complement strand
CAAGGGATATGGCGAGATATCTCGATGCGCGAGTACGACGTGCTCTACACGCTGTCCAAATGCGATGGCCCGATAAGGCTCGGCGAGCTCCACCGCCACGTCCTGCTCAGCCAGCCGGCCCTGTCGCGGCTGGTCGAGCGGCTGACCGAGCGCGGCCTTGTCGAACGCACCGCAGACCCGTCCGACGGCCGCGGCGTCCGGCTCTGGCTCACCGAGGCCGGACGTGAATGGCAGCGCCGCGTCGGCGGCAGGCACGCCGTCAGCGTGGCCCGCGAAGTGACCGCCCGGCTCACCGAAGCGGAGACGCGGCAGCTCGAGGCGATCTGCCGCAAGCTGGCCAACCTCGACCCGGCCGAGCCGACCGAGACCACTGAGGACACCAGCGAGGAGGTAGCGGTATGAGCGACATCGCTGACCAGCACCAAGACACGCAGCGCGGCGCCGGGCCGTTTCGGCTCGTCGTCGTCAGCGGCGGCACGAGCGAGCCGTCGTCGACGGGAATGCTGGCCGACCGCATCGCCGACCGCATCGCCCGCCTCGCGCGTGACCGCGGCGAGCAGGTGACCATCGGCACCATCGACCTGCGCGAACTCGCCTCCGAGATTACGACCGCGCTGGTCTCCCAGCTGATGGGACCGAAGATGACTCGGGCGGTCGAGTTGCTCGGCCAAGCCGACGGCATCATCGCCAGCACGCCCGTCTACAAAGCGGCGCCCAGCGGCCTTTTCAGCTCGTTCTTCCACGTTCTGGACAACGACCTGCTCATCGCCAAGCCCGTCGTGCTCGCCGCCACGGCCGGAACTCCCCGGCACGCCCTGGTCGTCGACGAGCAGATGCGCTCGCTGTTCGCCTTCCTGCGGACGATGACCGCCCCCACTGCGGTATTCGCCGCCAGCGAGGACTGGAACAACGCGGAGTTGGGCGAGCGCATCGACCGCGCCGCGACCGAGCTACTGCTGCTCATGGAAAGCGGATTCGCCGACAAGGTCCGCAGCGAGTCGTGGAAGCGCTACTCCCACGAGTACGGCAGCGCCGGAGGCACCGAACTCGAGATCGACCTGAACACCGACCTCATGAAACTCGCCACGGGCGGGGCGGCGCAACCGGACCGAGGAGCAGCCACAGAGGCGTGGCGACAGTCAACAAGCGCCGGTCCGAGATAACGGACACAGCCACCGAGCTTCGGGGACCTCGACGGCCACCACCGGGAGGTCCCCTGCATGAGCTCGGGCGCCCTCGAGTACTAGACGGCCTAGCACCCGCGCATCCGGCGGGCTTACCTGCCTCAGGTTTCTAACGGAGAGAGATGTTGACGGAACTGTGGCGAGCGTTCTAACGTCGAAAGTGTATGCCTTTAGAAGGCAGAGGAACATCGTGATCGACCAGCGGGCTGGTCGCTGAGATGGACTGGACGGCTTGGGCGGTCTTCGGCCTGGTGGCCACGACTGCGCTGACCGCGCTCATGATCGGTGCCCAGATGGGCGGCCTGAGCCGCATCGACCTGCCCCTGGTGCTCGGCATGGTGCTGACCGGCGACCCCGACCGTGCGAGGGTCTTGGGCTTCTTCATGCACGTCGCGGCCGGTCAGGGCTTCGCTTTGGGCTACGCCGCCGTGTTCGTCCTCCTCGACCGGGCGACATGGTGGCTCGGAGCGCTGCTAGGCCTGCTCCACGGCGCGGTCGCCCTGACGGTGCTGCTCCCACTGCTGCCCGGGGTGCACCCACGGATGGCGTCGCATCGTGCCGGTCCGCGAAGCGTCGCCGTCCTGGAGCCGCCGGGTCTGCTCGGCCTGAACTATGGCGTCCAGACGCCTGCGGTCGCGCTCGTCGCCCACGTGGCGTACGGGGCCACGCTCGGCCTTCTCCTGCAGGTTGCTTGAGATGGAGATCGCGGACTACGGCCTGGTCGGTGACACCCGCACCGCGGCCCTGGTGTCCCCTGACGGGTCCGTGGACTGGCTCTGCGTGCCTCGCTTCGATGGGGAGCCCGTGTTCGGAAGCCTGGTCGGCGGTCCGGCTGCGGGTGCCTTCCGGCTGAGCCCTGTCCAAGGTGGCAGCGCCGTCCAGCGTCGCTACCGGACCGATACCGCGACGCTTGAGACCACGTGGAGTTCCGGCGATGCCCTGCTCACCCTGACCGAGGCGATGGTCGCCGAGGTCGCCGGACGGACGCTCCCGTCGACTCTGCTCGTGCGTCGGCTGACCGTCGAAGGCGCGCCGGTGGAGGCCGTCGTGGACTTCGACCCCCGGCTCGGTGAGCAACACCGTCGACCCAGGGTCAGCCGACGATCGCACGGTCTCGTCTGTGAGTGGGGGTCGCTTGCGATCTCTCTTGACAGCGATGCCGACGTACCGATCGAGGTGGGTGAGCCGACCTCGGTCACCGTGACCCCCGACCGCCCGGTCACGCTGGTGATGGCCATGGCCTACCGGGAACCGCTCATCTTCGTCGACCCCTCCGTGGCGTGGGACCTCGTAGCCGAGGACGAGTCCCGGTGGCGTGCCTGGTGCGCCGAGATCGACGGCGACCTGCCGTTCCGTGACTCCGTCGTGCGGAGCCTGCTCACGCTCCGGCTGCTCACCTACTCTCCGTCCGGCGCGCCGGTCGCGGCACCGACCACGTCCTTGCCGGAGGATCCAGGTGGGACGCGGAACTGGGACTACCGCTACGCCTGGCCGCGCGACGCCAGCATCGGTGTCGCAGCCTTCCTCGCGGCAGGCAAGCCTCTTGAGGCACACCTGTTCCTCGGGTGGCTGCTGCACGCGAGTCGGCTTCAGCGGCCTCGGCTGCCGGTTCTGTTCACCCTGGACGGCCGGCACGCTCCCCGTGAGCGAACACTCGCCGGTTGGCCGGGATACGCCGGCAGCGTCCCCGTGCGGGTCGGGAACGGCGCGGCCGAGCAGCACCAACTCGACGGTTACGGCTGGGTCGTGGACGCCGCGTGGGTGCTGGTGAAGGCCGGGCACCGGTTGTCCTCCGAGACGTGGCGCGTGATGCGCGGGTTCGCCGCCCTGGTCGCCCGACGGTGGCGCGAGCCGGATGCCGGCATCTGGGAGGTTCGCGACACGCCGGCCCACCACGTGCACTCCAAGCTGATGGGGTGGCTCGCCCTCGACCGGGCACTGCGCATCGCCGAGACCCATCGCGCGCGACCCGCCCAACGTCGCCGCTGGCTCGACGCCCGTGACGCCATCGCAGCCGACGTCCGAGCCCATGGCTTCGACCCGGTTCACAACCGGTATACGCGCAGCTACGGCTCCACCGATGTCGACGCGGCGGTGCTCGTCCTCCCCCTGCTCGGCATCGAGGACGCCCGCTCCCACAGGGTCATCGGGACGGTCGACGCCATCCGGAAGGAACTGTCCGCCGGTGGCCCACTGGTTTACCGGTATCCACCGGGCCGGGACGGGCTACCCGGCGGCGAAGGCGCATTCCTACCCTGTTCCTTCTGGCTCGTCCAGGCACTTGCCCTCACCGGCCGGCACGACGAGGCCGTCGACCTGTTCACCGAGCTGCTCCGGCATGTCAACCCGCTCGGTCTACTACCTGAAGAGATGGAACCGGCGACGGGCGCCTACCTCGGCAACTATCCCCAGGCACTCACCCACGCCGCGCTCGTCCAAGCCGCACTCGCCCTACGAACGGCCGCCGGCCAAGGCGCCACGCACTCCTGAGGCCCCGCGCCTGGGCTCGCACTGCGGTTTCTCCCCGTGAGCTCGGTGGCTCACTGCATTCCCCGCGTCCGTAGCGATTCGTACCGTGGCATGCGCGAGTGCTCGGGAGGAGAAAGGCGGCACCGTTATGCGCGTCCCGCGGAGGCTATCGGTCTGATGACAGTTCTGGTGACGCACGCGGCATGGATTCTGGTAATCGCGTTCGCTCTGTCGTTCATGTACGAGCTCTACCGGGCGACGATCATGGCCGGCACCTCCAGGCACGATTCGCCACGCGGCTTGGCTCAGACTCTCGTGCTCTACGCGGTCGCCGCCATAGTCATCGCCGCACTGTTCGCAAGCCTCAGCTGGGCAGTATGGGCAGGCCTGGTGTTCTCGGTCCTCATGATCCTCGTATCGATCTTCTACTACAACCCGACGATCATGCTCGAGCGCAAGCCCGGCATTATCGACTGGTTCGAGGACCTCGTGTTTACCGGGCTCCTCTTCGTTGCCGCCACGCTGCTCGTATACGAGCTTGCTGGGAAGACCCTCCTAACCTAGGCGTTGGTCTAAGGAACGGCCAGCGATCGGGATACGAACAGCGTGTGCAGTCGCGTCGCCGAGTTCCTGAAACCCTCCGATTCACCTCAGGCGGCCACATCACTCTTGCGGGGACGGCCCCGGCCCCGCTTGCGCGGCACGACGACGCCGGACTCGAACAGCTCGCCGCCCCACACGCCCCAAGGCTCGCCACGGCGTTTCGCACCGGCCAGGCAGGCCAGCCTGAAGGCGCAACCGTGACACAGCGCCTTGGCGCGCTCGACATCCGCAGGCGACTCGGCGAACCACAGCTCGGGGTCTGCCCTGCAAGGGATCTCGATATCGGCAACCGGGACACCATCCCGGAGAGACGCCAGCATCATGCGGTCACCTCGTTCTCGTTCTGCCGATGAACATAAGGACGGGCCGGCGACGCGAGAACGCAGAAGGCCGCCAACCACGGAGCGGAAATCCGGCGCCGCACGGTGCGGGTTTCCCTCGGTGTTGATGGGCATGAGCGAACGGGCCTCACGACAGGGTGTCGCAATGCCTGGGCAGCACCCCCAGCGCGTCGCGAAGTACTCGTACGCCGATCCCGGCGGCGTCGATCATTACGACGACGGCGCCACGGTACGGCGAGCACTCGAGCAAGCCAGTGAGAACGGCGACCACCGAGATCTGCTGCACGGTCATGTGGAGCGGGCGCTGCTGCGCATGCTCACGGGCGGATGACGGGGCAGCTCATGGGAAGCCCGCAGTCGTGGTTGGCCTCCCTACCTCCGGTGCCCCTGGGCCCACCACCAACAGCGGCTCGGCGCGGACCAGACAGCGCCTTCGGCGACCACGAGGCTGGCGATCATGGCTCCAACAGACCCCGGCACAGGACGAGGCGGTCCTGGATCTCTACAGGCATCGGCCGGTGTGATGTCCGCGCATCTGCCGAACAAGATCCCATGTCCTCAACGGGGGATGATGCTGATGCCGCCGGACTTCTCCACCAGGGCATACTTGATCTGGCCGATCCGCTCCACACCCTGGCTTTGCCGTGCCTGCTCGAGGATGTCGTCCTCGGTGAGATGCATCTTCTTCATCCGGTCGTACAGCAGCTCGCCCTCGTTGATGAGGATGACCGGGACGCTTTCGAAGAGCCGCGACGCGGAAGGTGAGCCGCACCACCGGTGGCGACTCCGCCCGCGGCACGTCGAACGCGTAGACGTTCCCGTCCCGCGTACTGGTCTCGATCAACGGCGCTGGAGTGATGTCTTGCACTTCAATGCCGGCGGCCAAGTCGTCGCTGACGACGTGTTCGCCCTGTTACCCCGCACCGCACTGGGCTCCACCGCAATGATCCAGTTCCCGGTGCTGCCATTGCGCACAAACCGCTCATACCCAGCCGAACGCCCGCGTCCCCGCCGCCGACAGTGGTCTCGCTCAGAGTTCCGCGGCCGAACACGCCCAACAGCGAGATCACCAGCAGCCGGCCAGCACTGCCCACCACATCCGCTCCACGGCCCATTCCCACCGCTGGAAGCCCATCGCCTCCACGTCCTGGACAGACCTCGTTCCACGCATGACCAGACTCCGTACACAACTGCCCGAGCCGGCGGACGTGGACCCCGGCGCTCCCTCGCGGTCCCCGCGTCGAACCGACGGCATTACCCGTGCGCCGCATGAGAAAACTATGGTGTGTCACCACGGTGGCTTCGAATGTGCGCCCAAGCCGCACACCTCAGTCGACCCTGGCTGCGATCGCCTCGATCTCGACCAGCCACTCGGGCTCCAGTAGCTGTTGTACGACGACGGTCCGACAGGAGCGGTGATCGACGAGATGCTCCTTGATGAGCGCGACGTTCATCGGGTCGTCGGCTGCCGAGGCAAGGAAGAACCGAAGGGAGACAAGATCGTCGTAACTCATGTCGGCGGCAGCGAGTACGGTGCCCAGGTGCTGCCAGACGAGCCTGGCTTGTCCGGCGAAATCCGAGGGCATGGTGGCGCCGTCCGACTCGTACCCGTTAAGCCCGCTGACGTACAGCGTGCGAGCGCCCGGAGGCACTTCGACAGCATGTGCATATCCGGCGTACGGCGGGTACACGCCCGGTGGGTTGCGCGGGATGACGTCGGCCACACGGGCCATCCTCGCAGCGCTCGCCGCTTCAACACCATGGCATTTTCGGGCCTTGATCTCTACGAGCCGCTTCGGCCGAACGGACGATCTGCTGACGGTTGACGTGTCTACTCGGAGGCATGGTCCGAAGCGTTCGCCCAGGGACGCGGGCCGTGCGCGTCGCACAGCGCCAAGGGCTGATTCAGCGCACGTGGCGCCACGCGGAGGGGCCTGAGCGAGAATCGCGTGCTGAGCGACCCGGCTAGCCAGTTCGGAAGTCGTGCAGGACTGCGGCGATTGTCTCCCTCGATTGCGTGACCATCCGCGGGAAGCTGTGACGGTAGTAGTTGAGACCGGTCAACGACGGCAACAACGCCCAGCCCCGTGCTCGCCGCCAAGTGGCGTCGTCACATGCGAGCTCATCACGGTAGGTACGCCGTGCCTCGCCCTGGAAGGTCCAGAACGCAGCCGCAGCGTCGGGGGCGGGGTCGCCCCGTCCGAGCCCACCGAAGTCGATCACAGCTACGAGCCTGCCGTCGTGCACGATGAGGTTGCCCGGCTGCAGGTCGCCGTGAATCCAGACCGGTGGCTGATCCCACCCTGGAGCGTTCACCGCGTCGTCCCACGCTTTCGCCACCGCGGCAAGGTCGATGCCGTCGTCGTGGGCGGCGAGCTTGCGTAGGGCGTCCTGTGCTGTGTCGTCGTTCGGCGGTAGCGGAGCCCCGCGGGACCGCCCGGTCTTTGGGCGGCCCCTCGGTGCTGTCGACGGCCTGGAGCGCGCGTGTGAAGGCGGCGACGTCTCGCGCCAACGACGGCGCCGACCGATCAGCCGGTCGCGGGTTGTCACCGGCGATCCACGGCACCACCGTCCATTGCCAGGGATAGCCTTCGTCCGGCTCGCCCACACCCACCGGAGCCGGGATCCGCGCCGGCAGGTCAGGGGCCAACATCGGCAACCAGCGAGCGTCGCTGGCAGCCTGCTCAGCCGCCCAGTCGATCTTCGGCATCCGGACGAGCAGCGTGTCACCCAACCGGAAGAGCACGTGATCGGTGCCCTCCCGATCGAGCTGGGTCAGCGGCAAGTGCTCCCACTCGGGGAACTGCTTCGCGACCAGACGTCGGACCAGCTCTGGTTCGGCGCGAACTTCATTCGGATGCACGACCGACGAGATTACGAGGCCTCCGAATGGCACTGCATCCCGATTTCGCCCAGGCGTCGACTCACCGGCCGTTTCCGGAGTCCTGATATCGGTTTCTGGCGTCTCGACGATGAGTGACCAGGAACAACGCCGTCAGGTTCATGGAATGACGTTGAGTTCTCGGGCGCGAGCGAGCGCTTCGGTTCGGCTGCTGACGCCGAGTTTGGTGTAGATGTGACTCACGTGCTTCTTCACAGTATCGAGCGTCACGAAGAGTTCCGCGGCGATCTCCTGGTTCCGCCGTCCGGCGGCAATAAGCCCGAGAATCTCTAGCTCTCGCGTCGTCAACGGGTCGATCAATTTCCGCACCGACGAGGGTACTGCGACGCCAGGCTGCGCGCTCGCCGCCCTAAGAACACGGATCGCCAGGTCTCTCGCGACAGGCGACGGGGCCTGCGGCTGGTTGCGCTGTCGCACTCGGACGACCGTTCGCAGCAACCCGACCATAGCCGGACCCTCGTCGACGAAAACGCGCACGTGACCCTCGGGTTGAGCTAGCTCCAGGGCGTTGACAACGGTGGCCACCGCCGACTCCTGGTCCCCCGCTGCTCGCATGGCAACTGACCGCAACACATCGATCTCGATGAGGCTGCCGGTCCGATTCTGCTCATCTGCCGGCAACCGGAGCCGGTCCAACAGGCCGAGGGCATTCTCGGGCTCGCCCAGGGCGAGCAGGATACGGGCGAACGCGAGATACGCGGGCTCGTGTGGGAATCTCAGTTCGCCGTCGACGTTGAGGCCACGCATTTGCGCCCACTGGGCGGCGGCTTGGACATCACCGTCGGCAAGCGCCAGTCGCGCCCGGACGGACGGCGCCGGGTTCAACAGGTCGGCCACGGCAGGATCGACGACGCGTCCCGCTTCAGCGATCGCCTCGGCGGCACCGGCCGCATCGCCGCCAGCGTGCCGGACCAGGGCCAGCGTGGCCAGACCGGTCGCTAGCGGAAGAGTGTGGACGAACCGCCGACAGATGCCGAGGCCTTCGGTGACTTTTCGGCGTGCGCCGTGCAAGTCGTCGCGCCGATAATCCACGGCAGCAAGCCCGATGTAGGCGACGCCCGCCGCCTGAACCGGAACCTGACTGGTTGCCGCGAACTCCAAGACTCGCCGAAACGTCGCCGCTGCGGCGTCCAGCCTGCCCTGGCCCAGCTGAATCTGACCGAGGTAGTGGCAGCTCCACGCGGCACGTCCGGGCTCACCATAGTCCTGCCACGTCGCGAGATTGTCGGCCATCGCAGTCTCGGCCGCGTCGAGGTGCCCGCGTAGCCATTCCGCCGTGGCGAAGTTCGCCTCGGCGATTCCACGCAACGCCCACTCGTCCTCGCCGACCCTCGTTAGTGCCTTTTCCGCATGCGCCGTGGCGCCATCGGCATCGCCGCGAAGGTGCGCGGCGAACGCCCGCAACAACCCGTGGGTCGCGCGAATGTTGACCAGCGGGCTCGCCCCACCCACACGCGATGGTTCGAACTCGCCAAGGTCCGTCTGGTCGAGCGCGACTTCCGCGTCATCGAGTACTTGATCGACGCCCTGAAGGTGGCTCTCGTAGATGCTGAATCGAGCATGGGCGACGAGCAGCCGCGGCCGGGACTTCACCAAATCGGCTGGCAGTGCTGTGAGCCACCGTGACAGGGTCGTCCCTTCACTTCGCAGCAGTAACTCATCGGCATACCGCTCGAGCAGCCGTGCCGCCCACGTATGGTCCCCGCACGCGAGGGCGTGCTGGATCGCCGAATCGGGTGGGCCATGTCGCTCGTACCACTCGCCAGCGGCGCGGTGTAGCTGCGGCACGAGATCGGGCCGAACTCGCCGCAGGCGGTCTCGCAGCAACTCGCCGAAAAGGTGGTGGAAGCGAAACCAGTGGCGTTGATCGTCCAGCGGAACCAGGAACAGGTTGGCGCGGTCGAGGCTTTCGAGCATGCTCTGACTGCCTGAACCCTCCGTGAGCGCATTGCAGAGGGGGTCGCTTAGCTGGTCAAGGATGGAGCACCGCAGCAAAAAGTCGCGGACCGGTTCGGGCTGCAGGTCGAGCACCTCGTCGCTGAGATAGTCCAGCACAAAGCGATGTGTGCCGGCGAAGGCACGAACTGCCGCATCGGTGTCGCGATGACCGCGCAAGGCGACGGCGGCCAGCTGCAGCCCGACGGCCCACCCCTCGGTTCGCTGCTCCAGGGCGGTGACGCTCTCGGGCGAAAGATCAAGCCCCCAGGACTGGCGTAACGCGGCCGCCGCCTCGTCACCGGTGAATCACAGGTCTTGGGCCCGCAGCACAACGAGTTCACCGTGGGCCCGCAGCCGCGGCAGCGGCAACGGCGGGTCACCCCGGCTGGACACAACGACCCGCAACCCGCGCGGGCGGCGAGCCAGCAGCAGCGCGACGTCCTCGTGGATGAGCGGTGAGTCGATCACATGGTAGTCGTCGAGGATCAGTGTCACATCGTCCGGCATTTCCCCCAATGCGTCGGCCAGCGCGGTGATGACGCCTTCACCGGTCGCGATTCCGGGCGGCTGCAAGAGGCCGCGCATGCGATCGGCGAGCTGAGCGCTGGCGCGACCAGCAGCCGCGGGCACGTACCGCCAGAACCGCACCGCATCGTTGTCGCCAGCGTCCAGCGACAGCCAGGCAACCGTGCCGGTCGAGCGCTTCGCCCACTCGGCGAGCAGCGACGACTTGCCGTAGCCCGCGGGGGTGCACACCAGCACGACGGAGCCGGGTGCGGCGGCGTCGAGCAGTTCCAGCAGGCGGTGACGGCGCAGGTATCCCGGGCGAGGCCGCGGAACGTCGAGTTTCGTGGCCAGTAAGCCGACCGGCTCGAACGCGTCAGGCCCGGCCGTCTCGCTGCCTGAATGCGACGCGCCATGGCCGGCCATCGAACACTCCCTGAGAGTCCCACCGCAGGCTCCACTTTAGAGTGACGCGCCGACAGACTCGGGGACGACGGCGTCAACGTCATGATCAGCGTACGTATACCGGCAACGGACGGATTGATCCGCAAATTGTCTGAGGGGAATGGCCGGCGAGGTACAAGATCTCGGCCTTAGCATCATCAGCGTGCGCCGCCTCGACCCGCTAGGCGGGACGTGACCTCGACCGGAAATGTTCCACCTCGGTGCGATGCCACCGTCGCGGTCATGCCAGGTCTTGGCCGGGCGAGTGATCGGACGTTCGTCGGAGCCTTCCAGGCGATCGACCGAGCGATCGTCAACCCAGTGTTTCTGGTCGCCTTCTTCGGCGCGCTGATATTCAGCGCGCTTGCGAGCGTCCTGTATCTACGCGGTGACGGTCGCACCGTGTTGCCATGGGTGATCGTGGCCACTGTACTTTATCTGATCGTTTTCATCATCACCTTCCGCGTCAACGTGCCGCTCAACGATGCGATCAAGGCGGCCGGGGACCCGGACCGCGTCGACGTGGCCGCCGTCCGCGCGCAGTTCGGTGAGGCGCGGTGGGCTCGGTGGAACGTCGCCCGGACGGCGCTCAACACCGCCGTGCTGGGATGCCTGAGCTTGGCCATGGCGGTCCACGGCCGTCTGGTCGGCTGAACCGCGGGAGCACCGCTCTAGGGAGCAGACATGAGTTTCACTGATCTTCCGGTACAGGCCGCTTGGCAGCATGTCGGGGCCCGCGAGGGCTTCGAGGTCGTGTTCTTTGCCCGAGCAGGCGACGGGTGGATGTGCAGCGGCAACACGACGGCCGTGGCAGCCGGTGTCGCGTGGGCGGTGCGGTACGAACTCCAGGTGAACGCGGATTGGTCCACCAGATCCGTACGTCTACATGGCGTATCCGCGACGGGAACACGTAACACCACAATCGAGTCAGTGGCCGCGGGCCGGTGGCTCGTCAACGGCGTGGAGGCGCCCCACCTCGGCGGCCTCCTCGACGTAGACCTGGAATCGTCCGCCATGACCAACGCATTGCCCGTACTCAGGCAGCGGCTTGAGGTTGATCAAGCAGCGGCTGCTCCGGCTGTCTACGTGCGCGTCGGCGATCTCAGTGTCGGACGTATCGACCAGCGCTACGTCCGGCTGCCGGACAGAGACGGGACGCGGCGCTTCCACTACATGTCGCCGACCTTCGACTTCACGGCCGAACTCGAG
>CAZMXH010000068.1:0-11626 GCA_964570165.1 uncultured Actinomycetes bacterium | reverse complement strand
CTTCGGTTGGTCATCGTCGACTACCTGCAGCTCATGACCAGCGGAAAGCGGGTCGAGAGCCGGCAGCAGGAGGTCGCAGAGTTCTCCCGCCAGCTCAAGCTGCTGGCCAAGGAGCTCGACGTCCCGGTCGTGGCCATCGCACAGCTCAACCGCGGTCCCGAGCAGCGCCAGGACAAGAAGCCCTTGCTGTCCGATCTACGGGAGTCCGGCAGCATCGAGCAGGACTCGGACATGGTCCTGCTGCTGCATCGGGAGGATGCGTACGAGCGCGAGTCGCCGCGCGCGGGCGAAGCCGACTTCATTGTGGCCAAGCACCGCAACGGACCGACGGCGACGATCACGGTTGCCTTCCAGGGCCACTACAGCCGGTTCGTCGATATGGCGCAGTAGGGCGCTTCCCCTCGTAGATTCCGCGACGATATGCGGGCTCGGGCCAAGTCTGTCCGCATCAGGCGGCGCAACAACCCGTCGAGCTCAGTCAGCGCGGGAAGCCGCCGGTAGTGTTCTGCATGCGGTTGCCCATCGCCGTCGGAACCACCGGGCGTCTCAGAGGTCCACTTGCTTCTCCCACGGTGTCAGGTTCGAGAGTGGGAGCCATGCTGAGCATCGGAGAGTTCGCTCGCCTCGGCGGGGTGTCGGTCCGGATGCTGCGCCACTACGACGATCTAGGCCTGCTCCGTCCCGCCGAGGTCGATGAGTGGACGGGTCGCCGCCGCTACGAGGTCGACCAGCTCGAGGTCCTGAACCGGATTGTCACCCTCAAAGAGCTGGGATTCACGCTGCAGCAGATCGGAGGTCTCCTCAGGGACGGCGTGGGCCCCGCCGAGGTCCGGGGGATGCTCCAGATGCGGCGCGCGGAGCTGGAACGGCAGGCGCGGGAGACCGCGCACCGGCTCGCACAGGTCGACGCGCGGCTCCGGCTCGCCGGGAGCGAGCGCACGATGTCCGAGGAGGACGTGGTCGTCAAGCACGTCGAACCGATGCGGCTCGCCGCCCTTTCCGAGGTCGCGACGCTCGACGCCGCCTTTGCCGCGTTCGTGGAGGAGCTTTTCATCCGGACGTGCGATCTCATGGACGCCGCCGGACAGCCCCGGACCACACCGGTCAGCTGGTACGTCCCGGAGACCACGGGCCCGGAGGACTCGCTGCGCGTCTACACCGGCTTCGCCGTCGCGGGCGACGTGCCCGGCCTGGACACCGTGGAGCTGCCCGCGGCCGAGGTCGCGTCCGTGATTCACCGTGGTGCCATGGCCGGCGTCGGCCATGCCTACCAGACGCTGGCCCGCTGGGCGGACTCCCACGGGCACGAGTTCGGCGGCCGGACGCCGCGGAAGCGGTCGGTCTTCCTCGAGGCCAACGGCGAGGACCAGTCGGACTGGGTTGTGGACGTCCAGCTCGAGATCGGCTGACGCACGCCGCCGACCCGGGGCAGACATGCCGGACGGGGCGGTGCGGTCGGCTACGGCCCGGCGGCCCCGTCGCGGAGTGCCCGGACGGCGGCCATGTCGGTGACCGCGATCCACTGGCGACCGGTCTCGATCAACCCGGCACTGCGCCACCTGCTCAGGATCCGGCTGACCGTCTCGGTGGCTGCGCCGACCATGGACGCCAGACTCTCCCGGGACAGCGGCACCTGCATGAGCGTTCCGCCCCGCCAGGGAGTGCCCGTCTTGTCCGCGATGAGTAGCAGCGTGGCGGCCAGCCGCTGCTCGACGGGCGCCGACGACAGCCGATGCACCGCGTCCTGGGCCTCGGACAGCCGTGCTGACACGGCCTCGAGGGTGCCCAGCGCCACGGCCGGGAACCGCCGGAGGATCGCGGAGAAGTCCCGGGAGTCGAGCACGAGCACGCAGGCCGGCGTCACCGCCCACGCGCTATCCGGGTAGCGCTCGACGCCCTGGGCCGGGACCGTGCCGAGGAAGTCCCCGGGCACCAGCAGGTCAAGCATCGTCTCGCGCCCGTCGGCGTTGAGCCGCGTGGTCTTCATGATGCCGGTTGCGACTACGAAGAACTGCCCGCCCGGGTGACCCTCGTGGTAGAGCGGCTGGCCCGTCTGCAGGCCACGGCCCCGGCACCGGTCGTCGACGTGGTGCAGGTCGTCATGTGACAGGCCGGCGAAGAACGGGACCTTGCCGAGCACCTGGATCCGCACGTCCGGCGTGCAGGCGTGCGGATCCGCGGTGGGTATAGTCAGCGGGACGTGCCGGCGGTCTCCCACCACATCTCCTGAGCCGAACCCGGCCACGGGTCGGTGCCAGCATAGTTTCCCGCCGAGGTTCCGACGGCGGCCGCCTCCGGGGGTCGGGTCCGCAGCAGCCGGACGGCGTTGAGGATCACGGCCAGGACGCTGGCCTCGTGCACGAGCATGCCGCCCGCCATGTGCACCTGGCCGAGCAGCACGCCGGCCAGCAGCGCCGCGACGACGCCCACAGCGATGGCGACGTTCTGCCGGAGGTTGTTGAGGGTGCGCCGGGACAGGGCGACCGCCTCGACGATGCGGTCGAGCCGCTCCGACAGCAGCGCGATGTCGGCCGTCTCCACCGCGACATCCGTTCCCGCCGCGCCCATGGCGATCCCGACGTCGGCCGTGGCCAAGGCCGGGGCGTCGTTAACACCGTCACCCACCATGGCGACGACCTCGCCCTCCGCACGCAGCCGGCGGATCATGTCGAGCTTGTCCTCCGGTAGCAGGCCGGCATGCACCTCGTCGACGCCGACCGACCGAGCAACGGATTCGGCGACCGCGCTGTGGTCGCCGGTCAGCATGATGACCCGGCGGATCCCGGACCGGCGCAGCCCGGAGACCGCCATGGCCGCGTCTTCCCGGATCTCGTCGGCCAGACCCATGACGCCGACCAGCCTGCCCTCGCGCGCGACGAGCACGCCCGTCCTGCCGGACGCGGCGAGGCCGGCCAGCACCCGTCGGGCCGACGCGTCGACCGGCACTCGCAGCGCGTCCATCAGCCGGGCGGTGCCGACCGCGACCGCCGTCCCGTCCACCATTGCCGAGACGCCCTTGCCCGCGTGTTGCTCGAAGGCCGTGGAACGGTCGGGGACCGCGATGCCGAGGCGTTCGGCGGCGGCCACGACCGGACGCGCCAGCGGGTGCTCCGATGTGGCCTCGGCGGCCGCGGCGATCGCCAGGACGTCGCGCTCGCCGACAGCCGGGTCGAGCGATACGACGTCGGTGAGCCGCGGCCGTCCGGTGGTGAGCGTGCCGGTCTTGTCGAGCGCGACGGCGGTGATCTTGCCGGCCCGCTCGAGGTGCTCACCGCCCTTGACCAGCACCCCGCGCTTCGCGGCCCGCCCGATGCCGGCCACGACAGAGACGGGGACGGAGATCACCAGCGCGCCGGGGCAGCCGATCACCAGCAGCGTCAACGCGAGTTCGAGGTTGCGGGAGACGGCAAAGGCGAGCACGGCGAGCATCACGACTGCGGGCGTGTACCACCTGGCGAACCGCTCCATGAACCGTTGCGCAGGAGCCTTTGCCTCCTGTGCCTCCTCCACCCGGTTGATGATCCGCGCCAGCGTGGTGTCGGCGCCCGCTCCTGTCGTGCGGACCGTCACGGTGCCGTCGCGGACGACGGTGCCCGCGAAGACGTCGTCCCCCGGTCCCTTCTCGATCGGCATCGACTCGCCGGTGATGCTGCTCTCGTCGACGGCCGCGCCGCCGTCGACGACCCGGCCGTCCACCGGGACCTTGCCGCCGGGCTTCACCAGGACCACCTCGCCGGTGGTGACCTCGCCGGGGTCTACGACCACCTGGCGGCCGTCGCGCAGCACGGTGGCGGTCGTCGGCGCCAGCGCGAGCAGTTCGCGCAGGGCGTTGCGGGTCCGGCTGAGGGTCATCGACTCGAGCGCACCGCCCAGGGCGAACAGGAAGGTCACGGCTGCGGCCTCCCACAGCTCGCCGATCAGCACGGCGCCCGTGACCGCGATCGTCACCAGCAGTTCGATGCCCACCACCTTGTTGCGCAGGTCGCGGAACGCCCGCACCACGATCTCCGGTGCGGCGACGGCGGTTGCCGCGAGCATCAGGCCCGACCAGGCTGTCGCACCGACAGGCTCCGCTAGCAGGCGCCCGGCCAGGAGCGCCGAGACGATCAGCGCTCCCGACACGGCCACCGTCACCCAGCGCCGCCTGGCGGGGTTCGCCAGCCAGGCGCGGACTGCGTTCATCAGAAGCTCCTCGGAGCCGCGTTGTAGCCGGCCGACTTGACCGCCCGGACGAGGTCGTCCACGGTCGCTTCGGACTCGTCGTGCTCGACCTCGATCCGGCCGGTGCTGAAATGCACCGCGGCCCGCTCGACTCCGGCAACGCCGGTGAGCCTTTTCTCGATCTTGTTCACGCAGGACGGGCAGGTGAAATCGTCGCTTCGCAGGACGGTGGTCCTGAAGACCTTCTCGCTCATGGCTACTGCTCCTTGTGTCGGCCATGCCGGGGATCTCCCGGCCTCTGCCAAGGACGCTATTTCCGCGCGCAGCGGCCCTCCATGACGTAGGTCAAGGAACCGGCGAGTCTTCGTCCTTGCCAACCGTGACGCTGATCACTCAACAGCGGGCGCCCAGCATGTCGGCCGCGAGCCGCTAGGTACCGCTGGCGGACGTGTGCGCGGCCCCGGTCGCGTCAGGGACGGCATCGACGCAGGCCTGTACGAACGCCTGGACTGCGAGCCGCCCGTCGCCCCGCCGCCAGGCCACGGCGAACCGCGCTGGGCTGAGGTCGGTCACGGGGACGCTCACAATGCCAGGGCGGGAGTAGACGGTCGCGTTGCCCTCGCTGACCAGGCCGATACCCACACCGGCCGCGATGATCTCCAGCTTCTCGTCCGCGGTCGCGGCCTCGGCGGCGACGGTCACTGTGACGTCCTGGCCCTCCTCGGCGCCGAGCCAGAAGTCGCGCAGCGGCCCGGCGGGCAGTGGGAGGGACACGAACGGCTCGTCCACAAGCTCCCCGAACTCCACGGCCGCCCGGCCGGCCAGGCGGTGGCCGCTGCTGAGGACGGCGAACCGGCGCTCGCTGAGCAGGACGCGGTAGCCCAGGTCCGCGGCAGGTATCGGCAGCCACAGGAACGCCACGTCGGTCGCGCGGTCGCGCAGGCCCGCAGTGGGGTCGTCCCAGCCAAACGAGCGCAGCTCCACACGCCAGTCGGGCTGTCGGCGCCCGAAGCCGGCAACGGCCCGCGGGTAGATCTCGTGACCGATGGCAGTGAGTGTTCCGACGCGTAGCGTCCGCTGTTGCTGCGCGACCGCGTCCGCCACCGCCGTCGTTCCGTCGTCCCACTCGGCCAGCACGCGTCGCGCGGTGCCGAGCAGCGCCTGCCCCGCCGGCGTGAGGCGGACCTGGCGCCGGTCGCGGTCGAACAGCGTCGCCCGCAGCGCGCGCTCCAGCCCACGGATCTGCTTGCTGAGCGCGGGCTGGGACACGTGGAGCCGCTCGGCGGCGCGAGTGAAGCTCAACTCCTCGGCCACCGCCGTGAAGTACCGCAGGTCACGGAGGTGGACGTCCATAGCCGGAGGTTATAACAGCTTGTCTTGGACGCTCGAGCGACCGTGCGCGAATACTGAGGGCATGAGATACCGACTGCTCGGCCCCACTGGCCTGCGGGTGTCGCAGCTGTTCCTCGGCACCATGACGTTCGGTGAGAACTGGGGCTGGGGCGCACCCCCGGAGGAGTGCCGCAAGATCTTCGACGCCTACGCCGAAGCGGGCGGCAACGTGATCGACACTGCCATCAACTACACCGACGGCGCGAGCGAGCGGATCGTGGGCGACCTCGTCCGCGACGACCGCGACCACTTCGTCCTGTCCACCAAGTACACGCTGACGACCGACCCCGCCGACCCGAACGCGTCGGGCAACCACCGCAAGAACCTCACGCGGTCCCTCGAGCTCAGCCTCCGGCGGCTCGGCACCGACCATATCGATCTGTACTGGGTGCACATCTGGGACCCGCGGACCCCTCTGGAGGAGACGATGCGGGCGCTGGACGACGCCGTCCGCGCCGGCAAGGTGCTCTACGTCGGCCTCTCGGACGCGCCGGCGTGGGTCGTGGCCCGGGCCAACGTACTGGCCGACTGGCGGGGCTGGACCTCCTTCGCCGCCATCCAAGTCCCGTACAACCTTGTCCGGCGGGACGCTGAACGCGAGCTTCTCCCCATGGCCGAGGCGACGGGCCTGTCCACGGCGGTATGGTCCCCGCTCGCCGACGGTGTGCTGTCCGGCAAGTTCACCCGCGGCGGCAACCCGAGGGGGACGCGGGTCGCGGCGGACACCATCAGCGAGCGCGACCTTGCCATCGCGCGCACGGTGCAGGACGTCGCCGACGAGTACGGCGCTACCCCGGCGCAGGTCGCCATCGCCTGGACCATGGCCCGCCACCGCGGCGTCCACCCGATCGTCGGTGCCCGGCGTGCCGACCAGGTGGCCGACAACCTCGGCGCCGTGGACGTTCATCTTGACGCTGCGACGCTGGACCGGCTCGACAAGGTGAGCGCGATCAGCCTCGGCTTCCCGTCCGAGTTCATCGCCGCCACCGCCTCGTTCGTCTACGGGCCGGTCGGCGAGCAGGTCGAAAACCGGACGAACGCCCGCTGACGATTCGCTCAGCCCAAGAGGCGGTGGCTACACCCCCAGAAGCTGCTGGACCGGCTCGATCGCGAACCAGATCACGAACAGGATCGACACCAGCCACATCAGCGGGTGAACCTGCCTGAACTTGCCACGGGCCAGCTTGAGCACCGTGTACGACACGAAGCCGGCGCCGATGCCGACGGTGATCGAGAACGTGAACGGCATCAGGGCCATGGCCAGGAACGCCGGCAGCGCGATCTCGATGTCGTCCCAGCTGATGCTTCCGACCTGGCTCATCATCAGGAACCCGACAAGAACGAGAGCCGGCGCGGCCGCCTCGTTGGGCACCAGCGCGACGAGTGGCGACAGGAACGTCGCCAGCAGGAACAGGATGCCGGTGACGACGCTGGCCAGCCCGGTCCGGGCGCCGTCGCCGACCCCGGCGGAGGACTCGATGTAGGCGGTATTGCTTGACACGGACGCGGCGCCGCCCGCCGCTGCCCCGAGCGAGTCGACGATGAGGATGCGCTGGGTGTTCGGCGGGTTGCCCTGCTCGTCCTGCAGGTCGGCCTCGGCGGCGACCGCCACCCTCGTCCCCATCGTGTCGAAGAAGTCGGCAAGCAGCAGCGTGAAGATGAGCAGTAACGCGGTGACGATGCCGACGGCCTCCCAGGACCCGAGCAGGCTGAACTGCCCGAGCAGCGAGAAGTCGGGCACGTCGGCGGCCTGGTCCGGGAGTTGCGGGGCGTTCAGCGTCCAGCCCGTGGGGTTGCCGCCGTCCGGCTGCCGCGCGCCGATGTCGCCGGCTTCCTCGACGATGACCGCCAGGATGGAGGCGCCGATGATGGTCCACAGGATCGCACCCTTGACCTTCAGCACGTAGAGGACCGCGACGGTGATCAGCCCCAGGGAGAAGACGAGCACCGGCCAGCCTGCGAGAGAGCCCTCGATGCCGAGTTCGACCGGTGGGGACGGCAACAGCGTCGAACTGACGAATCCGCCGTTGATCAGCCCGATGAATGCGATGAACAAGCCGATGCCGACGCTGATGGCCACCTTCAGCTCACGTGGCACCGCGTTGAAGATTGCCCGGCGGAATCCGGTCAGGACGAGGATGAGGATGATCAAGCCCTCGAGAACGACAAGGCCCATGGCGTCGGCCCACGTCATCTGGGTCGCGATGCCGAACGCCACGAATGCGTTGAGTCCGAGGCCGGTCGCCAGCGCAAGCGGGAAGTTGGCGAAGACGCCCATCAGGATCGTGATCACCCCGGCCACAAGGGCGGTTGCCGCCGCGATCAGTGGCAGGTTGGGAGCGTCACCGCCGCCGAGGAAGGTCCCCGTGGAGTCCGGAACTGTTCCGATGATCAGCGGATTGAGGACGACGATGTAGGCCATCGCGAAGAACGTGACCAGCCCTCCGCGGATCTCTCGGGCGACGGTGGAACCGCGCTCACTGATCTTGAAGTATCGGTCAAGTGCTGATCGTGCCGTGGCCGTTCGCTCTGCCATCACTGCTCCCGTCATTCGGATAGCTGCGACCGTTCCCCGCCGAGGTGAGAATGCCAGACGGGGAGGCAATGCGATGACATGACACGCGGCGCGGTGCTCGCAAGGTGTTGTAGGAAAGTCGACGGCTGTTCTAGGTTCGCGGGCATGCCGCGCCTGTTGTGCCAACCCACACGGTGGGGCGTTGGGGATTGGCACAAGCTGGTCGGGGCCGGGGTCGCAGCGGGCATCGTCCTGACGCTGTTCGCGCCCATCGCAGTCGCGCACGAGGAGCGCGAGGTCGACCTCCCCGACGGCACGGGCAGCGTCCCGGAGCACCGGGCACCGGACGAGGCCACCGAGACGCTCCTGGTATGCGGCGCCGACGCGGCCGAGTTCGAGGAGCGCATCGCCGACTTCCCCGCCGACCTGCGACAGCGCAACCTCGACCTGTTCGAGCAGTGCCAGGACGGCGGCTTCAGGACCATCCAGGACGCCGTGGACGCCGTCAGCGGCCCGGGAACCAACATCTACCTGCTCCCCGGCGAGTACCTTGAAGAACCGAGCCGCCCCGAGCCGACCGGCGAGTGCGCCGACCTGGACAGGCCGTGGGCGAACGGCGACACCTACCAGGTCCTCGAGTACGACGATCAGGTGCGATGCCCCCACAACCAGAACTTGATCATGATCGCGGGTGTCGAGGACCTGCAGATCGAGGGCACTGGCGCCGATCCCGGCGACGTCGTGATCGACGCGGGCTTCACCAAGCTCAACGCGCTGCGCGCCGACCGTACCGACGGCATCTACCTCCGCAACTTCACCGCGCAGAACACGACGTTCAACGCGGTCTACATCCTGGAGACCGACGGGTTCGTGATCGATGAGGTCGTAGGACGCTGGAACGACGAGTACGGCTTCCTGACCTTCGCCGTCGACCACGGCCTGTACACCGGCTGCGAGGCGTACGGCAACGGCGACTCCGGCATCTACCCGGGAAGCGCGTCCGACATCAACTCCGACCGCGGCTACGACGTCGACCGGTACGCCGTCGAGATCGCCGACTGCTACAGCCACCACAACCTGCTCGGCTACTCCGGCACGGCCGGCGACTCGGTCTGGGCGCACGACAACGACTTCTCGGAGAACACCGTCGGCGTCGCGATGGACAGCCTGTTCCCGGATCATCCCGGCCTGCCGCAGAACCACGCGCTGTTCGAGAACAACCTGATCTACGACAACAACCAGGACTACTTCCGCTACGTCCGAGACGGGACGTGCGCGCAGCCGAGCGGGGAGCGCGGCTATGAGGATGGCGTCGTCTGCCCGGCGATCGGTGTCCCGCCCGGCACCGGCCTGCTGACCGCTGGCGGCAACTACAACGTGTTCCGCGGCAACTGGGTGTACGGCAACGGCTACGCCGGGTTCCTGCTACTGCATCCGCCCGCGTTCGTCCGCGGCGAGTACGGGCTCACAGACCAGTGGGACACCTCCAACCACAACAGCTACCTCGACAACCGGTTCGGAGTCACACCGGACGGCGAGACCCGGCCGAACGGGCTTGACGTGTGGTGGGACGGCCAGGGCACCCGCAACTGCTGGCAGGCAGACACTGGTGACACCGTCCCCCTGCGACTGCCGGCTTGCGGCGACGAGCCGGGCGAGTTCAGCGGCCCCCAGACAGCTCGACTGTTCGCCGAGCCGGCAACCCTCGCGTCGCTGTACGTGTGCGGCGAGTACAGCCTCGAGGACCAGTACATCCCGGCGGGCTGCGAGTGGCTCGGCGCAACCGGGCTCGGGCGGCTGGACGTGCAGCTCACCCTTGCCAGTTCGGTGCTCGTCGGCGCGGTGGGCGTGCTGCTGTGGTGGCGGCGCCTACGCCGCTCGGCCCTCGCGACGGCGGCCACCGCCGTGGGTGTCGCGGGGCTCGTGCTTAACGTGATCGTTGTTCCGCAGTGGCACACCGTGCTGCCCGCGGTGGCGCTGACCCTTATCGGCGCCTGGCTGCTGGCGCTGGGCATCGCGCTGCGGCGCGGTGGCCGCACCGCTTTCGGGTGGTTCACCGTCGCGTTCGGCGTGCTCGCCCTGCTCCACGCCGTCGACAAGGCCGTGGTGCTGTTGCCGTGGATCCCGCTCTCGCCGGCCTGGTTCCGCCTGGTGGTAGGCATTGCGTGGATCGTATGGGCGCTGGCGGTTGTGGCGCCGTCCCGGCGTCCCGCGCCCGCGACGGCCGCGGAGGCGGCTCCGGCGTGAGCATCGCCGCACTCGCTCACGGCACCGGACCAGGACACGACCTGCCCGTGCCGCTGTTCTACGCCGTCGCCGGTGGGGCCTTGGCCGTGTTCGCATCCTTCCTCGCGATGGGGATGCTGTGGCCTGAGTCCCGGCTGCGGGGTGCGGGCGCTGGTCGTCCGGTTCCGCGGTTGCGGCGGCTCGCTGATTCCGTGGCCACCCGGTGGACGCTGCGCCTGGCGGTGCTGGCAGCGACGGTGTTCATCGTCGTCCGGGCCGCCACCCTGCCCGACGACCCGCATGTGAACCCCGCGGCCAGCGTGGTCTACGCGGTCTTCTGGGTCGGCCTGGTGGTTGCGTCCCTGCTGTTCGGCCCGGTCTGGCGGGTGCTGAACCCGCTGCGGACGGTGCATGAGCTCGCGGCGCTGGCGCTGCGCTTCGACCCGCGGCACGGCCGTTGGCGGCTGCCGGCGTGGCTGGGCTACTGGCCGGCCGCCGCCGGCCTGCTGGCGTTCGTCTGGATGGAACTCGTGTCGCCCGCACCGTCGTCGACGGCGACGCTCGCGTGGTACTTCGGCGGCTACGCGGTGGTGCACCTCTCCGCCGCCGCGGCGTTCGGTTCCCGCTGGTTCGACCGCGGCGACGCGTTCGAGGTCTACTCGGACCTGATCGGCCGGTTGGCGTTCGTCGGACGCCGGGACGACGGGGAGATCGTGCTGCGTAGCCCGCTGAACGGGCTGGACTCGTTGCGCGCGGCGCCTGGCCTGGTGACGGTCGGCTGCGTGCTGCTCGCCTCGACCGGCTACGACAGCGTCACCGTGCTGTGGGACTACGGGACCGTCGCTGCCGGTACTGCCGGCCTGCTCATCGCGGTCGCTGCGGTCGCAGCCCTCTACTGGCTCTGCGTCACGGCCGCGGGTGTGATCGGCGGCCGGCGGCGCGTCGCGGGCCTGTTCGCGCACTCGCTGTTGCCGATCACCGTCGGCTACCTGATCGCGCACTACATCACGCTGCTGATCGGCGAGGCACAGCGCGCGTTCGTGCTGTCGACGGGCGTGACCTGGACGATCGACGAGTCGCCACTGCCGCCGTCGCTGGTCGCGGCGATTCAGGTGTTGGCGATCATCGTCGGCCACGTCCTAGGCGTGATAGCGGCGCACGACCGCGCCGTCCGGCTGTTCGAGCCGCGGACGGCCGTGGCCGGCCAGGTCCCGATGCTGCTTGGCATGGTGTCGCTGACGATCGGCGGCTTGACCCTGCTGGCTGCCGGATAGTAGAGCCGGTGCCGGAGGTCAGCTCGCCTTCGCCGACCCCGAATCCGGGCTCAGCATC